>JAIXPU010000013.1 GCA_027486075.1 Streptomycetaceae bacterium
AGCTGGACCGGCCTACCCGAAGGCATTGCAGTAGCTGTTGGCAATGTCGATGCACATGTGACATCCGCTGCCGCCAACGCTGTGAATCCAGGACAGATGGTTGCAATCATGGGCACATCAACTTGTCACGTGATGGTCTCTGAAAAATTTGCTGAAGTTCCTGGAATGTGTGGAGTCGTTGATGGCGGAATTATCAGCGGAAAACTTGGTTATGAAGCAGGCCAATCAGGCGTTGGCGACATCTTCGGTTGGTTTGCCAACAACTATGCACCAGCTACATATACAGCTGCGGCACAAAGCGCTGGCGTTGATATTCACACCTACCTATCGCAGCTAGCAAGCAAGCAGCCTGTAGGTGCACACGGATTGGTAGCACTCGATTGGCAGAGCGGTAATCGTTCTACTTTGGTTGATCATCAATTATCTGGGCTCATTGTGGGAATGACTCTTGCAACAAAGCCAGAAGAGATCTATCGCGCAATTGTTGAATCAACTGCCTATGGTGCTCGCAAGATTGTTCAGACCTTTAATGAATCTGGTGTTCCAGTAAAAGAATTTATTGCAGCAGGTGGATTGATTAAGAATAGTTTTGTGATGCAAATCTATGCAGATGTTCTCAATATGCCAATCACCATAATTCGATCTGCCCAAGGCCCAGCGCTCGGTTCTGCGATTCATGCAGCAGTCGCCGCAGGTGCTTACCCAAATGTTGTTACAGCAGGTGCTGCTATGGGAGGCGTTGCGAAAGAGTCGTACCAACCAAACGCTGCCAACGCCAAGGTCTATGACCAGCTCTATCGCCACTACAACGAACTGTATGAAGATTTTGGACATAACGGCGCAATGCATTCACTGCGCGCCATTCGCGATCGTGCACTCTTAGGAGGAGCGTAATGACAACCCATAGCCAACTTCGAGAGAAGATCTGCAAACTCAATATTGATTTACAACGTTATGGCTTAGTCGCATGGACCTCCGGCAACGTCTCTGAACGTATGGAAGATGGCAAGAGCTTTATGATCAAACCAAGCGGTGTGATGTATGAAGAGCTCAAGCCATCACAGATGATTATCTGTGACCTTGATGGAAATGTTCTACAAGGCGAGCTTGCGCCATCGAGTGATACCCAAACGCATGCTTATATCTATCGCCACATGAGCCACGTCAATGGCGTGGTTCATACCCACTCTAATTACGCAGCTGCCTGGGCGGCTATTCACAGCGCTATTCCTTGTGCGCTCACTGCAATGGCAGATGAATTTGGTGGAGAAATTCCACTAGGTCCATTTGCTCTCATCGGCAATGATGAAATTGGCAAAGGCGTTGTTGAAACCCTTACAGGACATCGCTCTACCGCAGTGCTGATGAAGAATCACGGTGTCTTTACCATCGGTAAAAACGCCACAGCTGCAGTTAAGTCAGCGGTGATGTGTGAAGATGTTGCCAAGACAACCTGGATTGCCAAGACCATGGGCACTATGCAGATTATTAGCCCAGCTGATATCGATAAGTTATTTGATCGCTATCAAAATGTTTATGGACAACCAGGTTCAACTAAATAGCAACGCGCGCTAGCTCTGCCAATGGTGGGCGGCAGACAATCACATTTGCGCCACTTATTGAGTAGTTACCGGCCGCATGTGGAATCACAAGCGCATCACCCTGGGTAATCTCCATTGCAGGTGCGTTTGCAAATGTCACAGAACCAGAACCGTTGAGCACCAGTGCGATGGCAAAGCCCGCTTCAAAGTCGCCGGCCTGTGGCGCTAAATGCGCTCTAAAGTATCCATCTGCCTTAAGAGGCAGAATCGAACGAAGCGCACCACCGGTTAAGGCGTTACGTGCGATTAACGATTCGAATTCGTTATCTGTCAGCGGATCCAGTTTGAGAGCATCTGTCACAGTTTCAAAGCCAAGACCTAAGTGGCCATCCTTAATGCCATCGACTGCAAAGCCTTCCCATTCAAGGAGGGCAGATAAATCTGTTGGCTCTTGTAGTTCTAGCAAGAAGATTCCGGCATCGATGGCATGAGCAACACCAGCTGGAACCAAGATTGCATCTCCAACAGAAACCTCAGCGCGACGAAGAGACGCAAGCAGCGCTGCAGAATCTTGGCTACGGACTAACTTCAACAGATCTTCTTTATTTTGTGTCTCTTTAAAGCCAAGTCCTACGCCACTTCCAGCAGGTGCTTCAAGGATGATCCACGCTTCTGTCTTGCCGTGATCTAAACCTAAATGTTGCTTAGCGAAAGCTTTATTTGGGTGATAGTGAACTGGAAGGCGCTGATCAGGATCGAGTAGCTTGATAAGAATCTCGGTGCTTAAGCCAAAGTTCTTCACATGGTCTGCTCCCAACCACGCATCAGAGTCGTTCTTGATGGCATCTTTAAGTAACGTTCCGTCGCTGAGCTTTGATAGCCCTTGTTCAGCTTCGCCAAAGCGAGTTGTTACTGAACCAATCCACTCTTCTGGACGCATTGGTCCACCAGGGCCATGGCGGAGTGCGCCGATGCGATTGCCCCCACGGTAAAAGTGATCGAATTGATTAGACGGTAACTTCGCTGGGACTGCTGAACTCTGTGACATAGCAAAAGAATAGCCGTTAATATTTCACAATGACAGATGTAATCAGCGGCAAAGAAGGAGCCCTGCTGCGCATCAGAGAGTTATTGAATCGCTCAACTGATCGCGCTCTTGTCGGAATAGTAGGAAAGCCAGGCGCCGGAAAATCGACCTTGTCGGCATATCTGATGGAAGAATTGAAGAGCTCTGAAGTAACGGTCGTTCCTATGGATGGCTACCACCTGAGTAACGCAGTTTTGCAAGAACTGGGCCGCGCAGATCGTAAGGGAGCCCCAGATACCTTCGATGTTGCTGGCTTTGCATCTCTATTGCAACGTATCCGTGTAGAAAAATCAGTTGATATTTACTATCCAGTCTTTGATCGCGCTATTGAAGAATCAATTGCAGCTCAAGGTGTTGTCACACAAGAGACTAAAGTAGTTATCGTTGAAGGCAATTACTTACTTCATGACACAGGCGGATGGGAAGCAATCGCAGATCTACTTGATGAAATCTGGTTTATCGATGTCGATGATGAGAAACGGTTAGAACGCCTTATCGCTAGACACATCGCATATGGCAAGAGCCCCGAGGCTGCCGAAAGCTGGTCACGTGGCAGCGATGAAGTAAATGCGCGGACCATCGACGCAGGCCGCTCACGCGCTCACGCCGTGATTACCCTCGATTAAGCGCGGTAACCTTGGGCAGTGCCTCAATACAAAGTAGCAATCGTCGGTGCTGGTCCTGCCGGCTACTTTGCCGCCCTCGCACTCAATAACCTGCAAACTGAAGAACTTCAATTCTCTATCGACATGATTGAGCGTCTGCCAACCCCTTGGGGCTTGGTAAGAAGTGGCGTTGCACCAGATCATCCCAAGATTAAAACTGTGGCAAAGGTTTTTGAGAAGGTTGCAAATGAGCCTAACTTCCGACTCTTTGCCAACGTGGAACTCGGCTCTGATTTAACAATTGAGCAGCTGAAAGAGATGTATGACGCCGTTGTTATTTCTACCGGCTCTGCCCTGGGTAAGAAGCTCGGAATCCCTGGCGAAGATATGCCTGGCTCTATGTCGGCTGCTGCATTTGTTCCTTGGTACAACTCACATCCAGACTTTAAAGATGAAGAGATTGATTTAAGCTGCGATACAGCCGTAGTTATCGGCGCCGGAAATGTGGCGATGGATGTGGCTCGTATGTTGGCCCTTGAACCAAGTGAGCTAGATCCAACTGATACTGCCGACCATGCGATTGACGCCTTTAAGGAGAGTGCAATTCGCACCGTGGTCATTAGCGCTCGCCGTGGGCCAGAGCATGCCGCCTTTACATCCCCTGAATTGCGCGAGCTACCAAAGCTTGAACACACTAATGTCATTATCGAGAAGTCAGATATTGCAGCTGCGCTATCTCGCGTTGGCGATGCACCTGAAAAAGATGTGAAGAGCAACTTAGATGCGATGTTGTTGATTGCCGAGCAAGAACCGACAAAGCATGCCCGCACCATGAAGTTTCAATTCCTTGCGACCCCGGTTGAAATCAAGGGCGCCAACCGCGTTGAAGAAGTGGTCTTTAAGAAGACCGGAAGCGATGAGACATTTTCCATCAAGTGCGGCCTAGTCATTACTGCCATTGGTTATGAAGCAGCGCCTCTTGAAGGTATTCCATATGAAAAGGGCAAGGTTTTAAACGTCGACGGTCGAGTTAACGAGAATATCTATGTTGTTGGTTGGGCGAAGCGCGGACCATCAGGAGTCATCGGCACCAATAAATCAGATGCTGCAGATGTGATGAAGTTGCTGACTGAAGATCTGAAGGCCCCTAAGAACGCCGGCGATGTCGCAGAGATCATCGCCCACAATAAGGTCGTTACTCAGATGCATTGGCAGGCCATTAACGAGGCTGAGATTGCTGCAGGTGAGCCTGTCGGCAAACCTCGCCGCAAGGCGGTCACTCGCGAAGAGCTCTTCAAGCATGCGGGGCTATAGCAAGGCTTAACCGTTAGGTCGCACTACATTCATCTTGGCGTCACTCCGCTTTTGCACTTCTCTGATTAATTGCCGCCATGAAAACTCTGAAAACCTCGAAAATTAAATCTTTAGGTGGAGCGATCGGATTAGCATCCGCGCTACTCATCTCTGTCATGTCGCCAGTTGCGACCGCCAATACATACTCACTTCCTAATGCGCCAACAAGCGTGACTTCTTACTTAGGAGCCAGTGGAGTTGTAGTGCGCTGGGTTCCTGGTGCAAACGTAGATCCTGGAGTTACTGGATATGTTGTCTCAGCTGGCGCGGGTTCATGCCCAATCTTTGTACCAGTAAAGAACAGCAACGTAGTCACTCTTCCAGTCGTTATTGGCCAACCAGCCGGAACACCAGTTGTTCAGGCAGTGAATGAATATGGATTTTCACAACCAAAAGCTTCGACGAAGTCATACACATCAGCACAACTAGCAACAGTCTCTTCAAGTGTTAACAAAGCAGTTCAAGTACTGCAGTTGAGCGATTTACACGGAGCTATTGAGGTAGGAAACTCATTTGGTGCAGCTCTCTTGGCAAGTAACTGGGAAGCTGACCGTAAAGCAAATACTGCAACCGTAGCTCTCTCATCTGGAGATAACTTTGGCGCTGCTCCTCCAATCTCTACAGAATTTGAAGAAATTCCAACTATTGAAACACTTAACTCAGCAAAGCTCGATGTCTCAATTCCCGGAAACCATGAGCATGACCGCAACCTTGATCACCTCAATAAGATGATTGGTCTCTCCAACTTCCAGTGGGTTGTTTCAAACTACGATGCAGAGTCACTTGCGGTGCTCAAGTCTGGTCAGAAGCAGATGAAGAACTTCACGATTATCGATCGTGGTGGAGTCAAAATCGGCGTTGTAGGCTCAAATACACCAGAAACCATCGAGCAGGTCTTTCCTGGCAACCTTGATTACAAGAGCGCAACAGGTGCAAAGAAGACCATCACCATTAACCCAGGAGTCGAAGGCGTAAACAAGGCAATCACTGAAGCTAAGGCTGCAGGAGCTGAGATTGTTATTGCACTTCTTCACCAAGGTTGGTTGCAGAATGCAGATGGAACCGCCAAGGGCCAACTCAATGAGTTAGCTGCAGATATTAAAGGCGCTGTCGCAATCTACGGTGGACATAGCCACCAGACTTTTGCATCACTCATTCCAGGAACGATACGTACAAACCCTGTCGTACTTGGTCAGACAAGAAACGCAGGAGTTGAGTACACGCGTACTCAGATCTGCATCAAGCGCGGGAAAGTTGTGGGACAGTCGATTCAACATGTATTGAAGTCAGCTGCTCCGACAATCACTACAGGCGTTGTCAGCACAGTAACAACACAAGATGCTGCAGCAGCTGCAATGGTGAAGACCTATAAAGATCAACTCACTGCAAAGCTCGATATCAAGATTGGAACAGTCTCAGGAGTATTTCCTCGCGGCGGATCACCTGCAGTAGAGCGTTCTGGTGAAACTCCAATGGGTAATTACATTGCAGACCTCATGCGCGCTAAATACAAGACAGATTTCGCGGTTCAAAATGGTGGGGGAATCCGCGATACCTTCCCTGCAAAGACATACATTCCTGTAGATAGTTCACTCGTGCGTTCTGGGACAGGGGCACTCGATGTGACGTTAGGAGATGCATTCACCGTCTTCCCATTCGGAAATCAGATTGCTACCTCTGTAGTAACTGGTGAAAACCTATGGAAAGCACTTGAAAATGGAGTTGGCGGAAACTATCCAGGCGATGGTCGTTTCCCACAAATCTCTGGTTTCAAATTTAGCTTTGACTCAACAAAGCCGGTTGGTAGCCGCATTGTTGAAGTAACAAAGCTAGATGGAACTGCAATTCCAAAGGATGGAACTCAATACACAATCACAACTCTCGACTTCGTTATCTATGGCGGAGATGGTTATGTGAATGTTTTCTCACCTGATCGTGCCAAGGTTCAAGGTGCACTCCTTGATCTCTTTGTTGATGCGCTGAAGGCTGATTTGGCTGCTGGGAAAGTCAC
>JAIXPU010000046.1 GCA_027486075.1 Streptomycetaceae bacterium
ATTGCACCAATTCGCATCACCAACTAGACCTGAAATAAGATGAGTCTTATGACTCGCACATATCTCGTCGAAACCTACGGGTGCCAGATGAATGTGCACGACTCCGAAAGAATCGCTGGTCTCTTAGATGAAGCGGGCTACATCCCAGTCATTGAAGGAAACCAGGCAGATATTGTTGTCTTTAACACCTGCGCAGTTCGCGAAAATGCGGATAACAAGCTTTACGGAAATTTAAGCTTTTTGGCTCCAATCAAGAAGAAGAATCCAGGGATGCAGATTGCAGTTGGTGGATGCCTGGCTCAGAAGGATCGATCAATTATTCTCAAGAAAGCCCCATATGTGGATGTCGTCTTTGGAACCCACAACGTGGGCTCACTTCCTGTACTTCTTGAGCGCGCCCGCATCGAGGAAGAAGCTCAGATTGAGATTCTTGAATCTCTTGAGCATTTTCCATCCACGCTGCCAGCGCGCAGATTCTCAGCATTTACTTCTTGGGTCTCAATCTCAGTTGGCTGCAATAACACCTGCACATTCTGTATCGTCCCAACTCTGCGTGGAGTTGAGAAAGATCGCCAGCCTGCAGATATCTTGACTGAGATGAGAGCTCTCGTTGAGCAGGGCGTTATTGAGATAACTCTCCTTGGCCAGAACGTAAATGCCTACGGCGTTGAGTTTGGAGATAGAGGCGCCTTTGCCAACCTACTGCGCGAAGCAGGCAAGATTGATGGTTTAGAGCGAGTTCGCTTTATGTCACCTCATCCACGTGACTTCACAGACGATGTCATCGAAGCGATGGCCCAGACACCCAACGTCATGCCCCATCTACATATGCCGCTGCAATCTGGTTCAGATTCAATTCTGCAGAGTATGCGACGCTCCTACCGCACCGATAAGTACTTAGGGATATTAGAGCGCGTACGAGCAGCCATGCCAGAAGCGATGATTACGACAGATATCATCGTTGGATTCCCAGGAGAGACCGAAGAAGATTTTCAGGCAACACTTGATCTGACTACGAAGGCGCAATTTGCAGCTGCCTACACATACAAGTATTCAATCCGCCCGGGCACGCCGGCCGGTGAAATGCCTAATCAAGTCGATCACAACATCGTTGGTGAACGTTACACGCGCTTGCACGAACACCAACAGAAGATTTCACTCGCAGTTAACCAATCTGCAATTGGAAGCGTTCATCGCGCACTTGTTTCTGAAGTGGAAGGACGTCGCGATGAGGCGCAAGCTCGCATGACAGGAAAGACCGAAGATTTCCGCCTAGTGCACTTCAGCGCTGATACAGATGCTCGCCCCGGAGATATTGTCGATGTAAAGATCACTGAAGCATCTGCTCACTACCTGCTCGCCGATGCCATCTCAGTTGCACGCACTCGCGGAGGCGATGCCCACCAGGCGCGCACCGCTCCAGCATCTACTACTTTGGGAATGCCAAAAGTTCGCGCCTAAGGATGAGTAAAGTAATTGTTATTAGCGGAGCCACCGCAACAGGTAAGAGCGATATTGCTCTTGATATAGCTGAGCATATAGGCGCTGAGATCATCAATGCTGATTCGATGCAGCTCTATCGTGGAATGGATATTGGAACTGCAAAGTTAAAGGTTGCTGAGCGGAGAAATATCGCCCATCACATGCTCGATGTTCTTGATGTTACCGAAGATTCAACGGTCGCTTGGTATCAAGAGCGCGCGCGAAGTGCGATTGCAGAGATTCATAGCAGGGGACTTCACGCCATCATTGTGGGCGGCACTGGTCTCTACATCAAGGCAATACTCGATGATCTAAATTTTCCAGATACTGATCCACAAGTGCGTGCAAACCTTGAAAAACTAGGCGAAGAGTTTGGCGCTCACTATCTCTTCGAGCGTTTACAAGAGCTAGACCCGGCAGCAGCGCTTGCTATAGATCGCGCCAATATCCGTCGCATTATTAGAGCGCTAGAGGTCATCGAAATTACCGGAAAACCATTTACAGCTAACCTGCCTCGCGAAGATAGTTCGCGCTTTCCTGACGCCCTGCAATTTGGCCTGGTGATGGATCGCGAGCATCTACGCGACCGTATTGATCTTCGCGTAGATCGCATGTGGCAAGAGGGCTTTGTCGCAGAGGTCGACCAGTTGATTACACAAGGAATTCGGCGTGGGACGACAGCGCAGCGAGCTCTGGGATATGCGCAAATTCTGGCGATGCGCGAAGGGACTCTCTCTGAAGATGAGGCGAAAGAAGAGACGAAGAGAGCTAGCCGCCAATATGCCAGACGACAAGAAACTTGGTTTTCACGGGATCAAAGAATTCAATGGGTAGCCACACATCAACCTCGTCTCGAGACCATCCTAGAAAAGATAAACTCCTAGCCTGATGAGTTCACCGACTATCGCCACATATGGCCACGGAACTGAAAATGATTTTGTCATTCTCTTTGATCCGGACTCACAATACTCAATGACGCCCGCCCATATAGCTGCTATCTGCAACCGTGATACTGGTATAGGAGCCGATGGCTTCATCCGAATTACGAAGCCAGATGGTAAGTGGTTTATGGATTACAGCAATTCTGATGGCTCAATCGCGGAAATGTGTGGAAATGGCATTCGCGTGATGGCTCGCTATCTTGTAGCGCGCGGGCACCTGCCTGAAGGAATCTTTGCGATCAATACCCGCGCTGGCATAAAGCATTTACGAGTACCTTTTGAAGGCGATATCTCAGTCAATATGGGTCAAGTAACTGATGAGATGGAAGAAATTGAAGTCACTCACAATGGAAAGAAGTGGAGCGGGCTCAATATCAGCGTCGGCAATCCTCATGCAGTTGTCTTTCTTGATGATTTAGAAGAGGTCGGTTCGCTTGCCTCAGCACCAGTTGTGTCACCACACTCTTCTTATCCAGAGGGCGTCAATGTTGAGTTTGTTCAAATTCTTGCCAATAACGAAGCTCGCATGCGCGTACACGAACGAGGAAGCGGTGAGACCCGGTCATGCGGCACCGGCACATGTGCAGTGGCACTTGCTGCAACTCTTCACACCCGCGGCAAATTACCTAGCCGTTGGACCATCTACCCACCTGGCGGGCGCTTGATAGTAGATATCGATGGCCATTCCAATGCGACTCTGATTGGGCCGGCAGAGCTAATTGCAGATCACGACATCTCAAAGTATTTGGCGTAATGACTACCCCCGAAGATAGTTACGACAAGTTATTCGATGAGCTACTGCGCGAATCAGCCCGTGCCGCCGCAGATTTTGATGCTGAGGAAAATAGTTATCGCGAAGACTCGCAACAAGAGCTGGTAGATCGCCATGCACTTCGTCGCGTCAAAGGTTTCTCAACTGAGCTACAAGATATTTCAGATGCCGAGTATCGCCAGCTCCAATTAGAACGTGTAGTGCTTGTGGGCGTTTGGACCGAAGGCAGCGCTGAGATGGCTGAGAACTCACTCGCTGAATTAAAAGCACTGGCCGAGACCGCTGGTTCTGAAGTCCTAGAAGGTTTGATTCAACGCAGAGATAAGCCAGATCCCGCCACTTATATTGGCTCGGGAAAAGTTGTTGAGCTGCGGCAGCTTGTCGTATCAACGGGTGCGGATACAGTGATTTGTGATGGTGAACTCTCTCCTTCGCAACTACGTACCTTGGAAGAAAAACTCAAGGTAAAAGTTGTCGATCGCGTCGCTCTCATTCTCGATATCTTCGCTCAACATGCCAAGAGCAAAGAGGGTAAGGCGCAGGTTGAGTTGGCACAGATTGCATACCTGCTTCCGCGACTTCGCGGTTGGGGTGATTCTCTTTCTCGCCAGGTAGGAGGCCGCGCAGCTGGGGGTGCAGGTATTGGTGGCCGCGGACCAGGTGAAACAAAGATTGAGACAGATAGACGCAGAATCCGTGACAAGATGGCGAAGTTACGACGTGAAATAGCAGAGATGAAGGTATCTCGAGATACCAAACGCCAAGAACGTAGACGAAATAACATCCCCTCTGTTGCGATAGCGGGATATACCAATGCCGGTAAATCATCTCTTCTTAATGCACTTACTGGAGCAGGAGTTCTAGTCGAGAACGCTCTCTTCGCAACTTTGGATCCAACGGTTCGTAAATGTGAGACGGCCGAGGGGCGTGTCTACACACTCTCTGACACAGTTGGTTTTGTACGCCACTTGCCTCACCAGCTCGTCGATGCCTTCAAATCAACGCTCGAGGAAGTTTCGGGAGCGGATTTAATTGTGCACGTTGTAGATGGCGCACATCCTGATCCTTTTGAACAGATACGTGCTGTCCGTCAGGTGATCTCTGAAATTGGCGGGGGAGATATCCCTGAAATCATTGCAATCAATAAAGTTGATATCGCTAGCCCTGATGTAGTCATGGAAATTCTTCGCAAAGAACCTAATAGTTATGCATTCTCTGTCAGATCAGGTTTTGGAATCGAAGGACTTATTCATGCAATTGAAAAGTCGCTGCCTCACCCAGCGATAGAAATCACCACCGTTATTCCGTACCACCGTGGAGATTTGGTAAGTGCTATTCACGAAACTGGCGAAATCTTGGGTGAAGAGCATCTGGCGCATGGAACCGCGATTCACGCCTATGTCGATGCTGGATTGGCTAAAGCCATCGAAATTGCCACCTCAAAGGTGGAATAAAAGCGACACGCCGAGGGTTGTAACGTCTATAGAGCGGCTCTATGCGCGACTATTCGCGCAGGTCACAGCGCCAGCGCGCGGGGCGACAACTAGGACGATGGAAGCGAGGTGAGAGCAGTGGCAACAGATTACGACACACCCAGAAAGACCGATGAGGAACTTCATGAGGAATCGTTAGAAGAACTCAAGGCTAAGCGCGTAGATGCGCAATCAGGTCAGATTGATGTGGATGAAGCAGAAGCTGCAGAAAATCTTGAACTTCCAGGTGCAGATTTATCAGGTGAACAGCTAGCGGTCAGAGTTGTTCCAGTACAAGTTGATGAATTTACATGTTCACGATGTTTCTTAATTCATCACATAACACAACTTGCTAAGGGCGAAGGCGCTAAAGCAGTTTGTAAAGAGTGCTCGTAAGCTTTTCCGATTTTCTTACGCTGATTAACCAGTAGGGAACGCTATCTCTTTCATCGTTAAGAGTTATCTTTACACCTGTCGGAATCCAGAAGGCCAGCGCTAGAAAAGCTGCAGGATCAGCATCTCGGGTTCTCATCCGGCGCATATCTTCGCTGCTGAGAGAGCTAGCCTCTTTTAGATATTTCAGTTCTATATGTGCTCGTCCCACGCGTAACTCATTCTCATCAACGGTAATGTGCGTACGCCAACGAATTGCGATTGCGATAATCCCGAGAGTGGCTGCAATCCAGGAGATAAGAGCACTGCGATTATCGAGGGCAGCCCAGATTGCGATAACCAGTGAAAGAAACATGAAGTAGATAAATCCCAGGACCCAGAATGGGGGGCGGATTACTTCACGGAAGACCATGCGCGCTAGGTTATCTTGCAATTCTCTCCTTATGCGCTCCATGAAGTAACCTTGCTGCATGAGTCGCGTTCCCAGCACAACGCCTCCTGAAGGGGCGCTCATTCCAGAGCGGCACCCACAATCGCCAGAAACAGGAACTCAGATTCCATCCCATTTCAAACATTGTTTTGGATGTGGAGAGCTTCACCCGACTGGATTACATCTTGTAGCGCATGTGGGCGAAGGCGCAGATATCACTGCAGAATTTATTGTTACTGAGAATCATCAAGGCGCTCCAGGGCTGGCTCATGGGGGACTCTTATCTCTCGCCTTTGATGAAGCGCTTGGAAAATTGATGTGGTTACTTCGTGCACCTGCTGTTACCGCTCGCTTAGAAACTGATTTTCTTAAACCAGTTCCCATCGGAACACGGTTGCATATCACAGCTCGCATTACCGGTCAGGTAAATCGTAAAGTTTATTCTGAAGCAGAGGGCAGAATCGGTGGACCAGATGGTGAAATTGCAGTCCGTGCAGCGTCGCTCTTTGTTATTGTGCCGATGAAGCACTTCCTTGAGAATGCACCTGCTGAATATCTTGAGACGATGCGCAAAAACCCAGAGTTGCTCTCCTTTGTCGATCCAGAGTTTGATATCAATCCATGAGCGCTCTTCAAGTATTGATTACCCGTCTAGATCCAGACCTTCCGCTGCCGCAATACTCCAAAGGGGGAGATGCAGGTGCAGATATCGTCTCTCGTATCGATTTCACACTGGCACCTGGCGAACGCGCACTCATTCCAACTGGAATCTCTATCGCTCTGCCTGATGGCTATGTAGCGCTTGTGCATCCGCGATCAGGTCTTGCGAAAAAGAATGGGGTCACAATGGTCAATGCGCCTGGCACTGTCGATGCCGGCTTCCGCGGAGAGTTGCAGTGCATCATGATTAATCACGATCCACGAGAGAGCGTCACATTTAAGCGCGGCGATCGCATTGCTCAATTGGTCTTCCAAAAAGTCGAGCGTGCTGAATTTATTGAAGTGCAAGAGCTGCCTGGTTCAGGTCGAGGCACCGGTGGCTTTGGATCGACGGGGCGCCAATGAGTCAAAACGAAGATCGCGAGAAGGTACTCAGCGCCTTTGGAGGAAAGAAGGGGCTGATTGATTCAGGTATCCCAGCAGTTATCTTTCTCATCGTTTTTAATATCACCGATGAACTGCGGGATGCGCTCTTCGCATCGATTGCGGTTTCAGCAATTCTGACAATAACCCGATTAGCGATGCGCGATACCGTGCAACATGCCGTCAGTGGATTTATTGGCGTCTTAATTTGTGCGTGGTTTGCCAATCGAACTGGTAATGCCAGCGACCTGTATATTCCAAAGCTCTTGACTAACCTTGGTTATGGAACTCTCTATCTGATTGCCAATTTAGCGGGCTGGCCAATCCTTGGCCTTCTGCTTGGCCCCATTCTTGGTGAAAATCTCAAGTGGAGAAATCATCCAGAGCGTAAGCGCGCCTACATGCTGGCAAGCTGGCTCTGGGTTGCGATGTTCTTTACCCGCATTGCTGTTCAGTACCCAATTTATCGGACCGGAAATGTAAATCTTTTAGGCACCGTTAACTTAGCGATGGGTTATCCACTCTTTATAGCAACCGCATATGGTTCCTGGCAGATCATTAAGAACGCACCAGCGATTCCGGCTGAGCGAGCAGATACTACTGAGCGATAAAACAACCCTTAATTTGATCTTCAGCTGCGGCTGAGGCGACGAAGAGAAGTTCATCTCCGGCAGTAAAGACATCGCTAGGAGCCGGCGCAATCACCCGACCATCGCGGACAATGGCAGCAAGGGATGCATCATCAGGAAGAGTTACCTCTTCTACAGTTTTTCCAATACAGATTGATGTATCTGGAAGTGTTATTTCAACAAGATTTGCTTGACCTCGTCTAAATGAGAATAGACGCACAACATCTCCGACGCTGACCGCCTCTTCAACAAGTGCGGCAATGATGCGAGGAGTAGATACAGCAACATCAACGCCCCAAGATTGATCAAAGAGCCACTCATTCTTTGGATGGTTAATGCGCGCAACGACGCGTGGCACCCCGTATTCAGTCTTTCCAAGGAGCGCTGTTACAAGATTGACCTTGTCATCACCAGTTGCCGCTACCAACACCTGACATTTATTGAGTTGGGCATTATCCAGAGCTGCGATTTCACAGGCATCGGCCATCAACCATTCTGCATCAGGGACAGAGTCAATCTTGAGCGCCTTTGGATCGCGGTCAATCAGGAGAACTTGATGACCATTATCAAGAAGCTCGCGCGCGATTGCGCGCCCCACATTTCCTGCACCAGCAATTGCAATTCTCATAGGTTAATTCCCTGGCCCTTGTGTAAGTGCGCTTTCAGCAATCGCCATCTTGCCATCTTGAATTGTCATATGTACTAAATCGCCATCTTGTAGAACTGTGTGAGGTTCTGGAATGAGCCCTTCACCGAGGCGAGTAAGGAACGCTACGCGCGCCTCTGTTGCCGCTTCTAGCTCTGTGATGGGGCGGCCATACCAATCCAAGTGAGGATGTACTTCTAGGAGTTGAACTGTTCCGGTGGCATCGCGCCATTCAGAGCGCGCACCACCTGGGGCAATGCGACGCAAAATCTGATCCGTTGCCCAGATAACAGTTGCAACCGTTGGAATTCCCAGGCGCTGATAAATCTCTGCACGGCCTGGGTCGTAGATACGAGCAACTACATTGGTAACGCCGTAACTCTCGCGAGCTACACGCGCTGCCAAGATATTTGAGTTATCACCGTTGCTGACAGCGGCAAATGCTTCTGCGCCTTCAATTCCGGCTTCGAGCAGAGTGTCTCGGTCAAAGCCGACGCCGACAACGGTGCGACCCTTAAAGTCAGGGCCTAGGCGACGGAAAGCTTCTTTTGATTGATCGATGACTGCAACTGAATGTCCGGCTGCTTCTAATTCGATTGCGAGTGAGGATCCCACTCGACCGCAACCCATGATGACTACGTGCACGGGACTAACTTACTACTAGGCTACCCATTATGTCTCCACGCAGTCGCAGCTCTTTATCGGTAGGAGACCGATTTAACGTCACAATTGAAAAAATCGCTCATGGTGGCCACTTTATTGCGCGCCATGAGGGCGCTGTGATTTTTGTGCGGCATGCAATCCCAGATGAGGTCTGCACCATTGAAATTACCAGCGTGGGCACCTCATTTAACCGCGCTGATGTCATCTCAGTAGAGAGCGCATCAACAGATCGAGTAAGTGCGCCGTGCAGATATGCGCATCGCCAAGGCTGTGGCGGGTGCGATTTTCAACATATTGCGCCAGCGCGACAACGAGTGCTCAAAGGCGATGTCATTACAGAACAGTTTGCACGTATCGCCAAGATGGAGATATCTGTTGAAGTCGAGGAAATCTCAGCGCCCCTAGGCTGGCGCACCCGATGCGCTGCAGTAACTACCAAGGCTGGTGTGCTCGGTTTCTATCAAGCGCGCAGCCATTCAATTACTCCGGTGGATGATTGTCGAATACTGGTCCCAGAGATGAAGTTTGCAGAGCTTTCAGCGCGAGGCGCAAAGGCAGATCAACGTATTGAAATCTCACTTTCCAATACTGGTGAAAGAACGATTGCAACCACCAATACCCGTGAAGAGACTCCCGTGAGAACTTCAGACGGCCCAGATGTAGCGCACTATGAAATTGCTGGAAGAGTTTTAGAGGTAAGCCAGAAATCATTTTGGCAGAGCCATAAAGATGCACCGCGAGTTTTGACCGAAGTTGTTAAAGAGTTTGCTCAAGTAGGCCCTGGAGACCACGTCCTCGATTTGTATGGGGGAGTAGGGCTCTTTACGGCGGCGCTACTCGCTGAAGTCGGCAGCGAAGGCGCTATCGATCTGGTCGAAGGCAGTAAGAGCGCAACAGCGGATGCACGTCGAAACTTTGCTGAAGATTCAATTGTTTCGATACACACAGGAGATGTTGCAAAAATTCTTCCACGCTTTAGCCAGGCTAACGTGATTGTGCTTGACCCACCTCGAGAAGGTGCGGGCAAAGAAGTGATTGGCGAATGCGCGCGCCTGCTGCCGCGCACTATCGTCTACGTCGCCTGCGACCCGGCGGCTCTGGCGCGCGATGTTTCATACCTGCGCGAGCACGGGTACACACTCCAGCAGCTACGCGCCTTCGACCTCTTTCCGATGACACATCACATCGAATGTGTTGCGCTCCTGACTTTAGATAAGGTATCTTGACGTCAAGATACTTATGAAAGAAGGCTCGGGATGAGTAAGAACTCCCTCGGTACTAAGAAGAACCTCACTGTTGCAGGTAAAGATTATGAAATCTTTGATATCTCAACTCTAGAAGCTGCACAGAACCTTCCCTTCTCACTAAAAATTCTCTTAGAAAATCTCTTGCGCACCGAAGATGGCGCCAACATCACCGTTGATCACATTAAGGCGTTGGCCGAATGGGATCCATCCATCGAGCCAGATACTGAAATTCAATTCACTCCTGCCAGAGTTGTTATGCAGGACTTCACCGGCGTTCCTTGTATCGTTGATTTAGCGACGATGCGCGAGGCAATTGTTGAGCTAGGCGGAGATCCAGCAAAGGTAAATCCACTTGCTCCAGCAGAGCTCGTCATTGACCACTCAGTGATTGCGGATGTCTTTGGCACTAAAGATTCTTTTGAAAAGAATACAGATATTGAATACGAGCGTAATCGCGAGCGTTATCGCTTCTTACGTTGGGGCCAAGGCGCTTTTGATGAATTCAAAGTTGTTCCACCCGGAACTGGAATTGTGCACCAGGTAAATATCGAATACTTAGCTCGCGTGGTCATGACCCGTTCTGTCGGAGGCGTTCTTCGCGCTTACCCAGATACCGTTGTCGGCACTGATTCACATACAACGATGGTCAATGGCCTCGGCGTACTCGGTTGGGGAGTGGGTGGAATCGAAGCGGAAGCTGCACTTTTGGGTCAGCCGGTTTCCATGCTCATCCCACGTGTAGTTGGATTTAAGCTCTCTGGTGAACTTCCAGTCGGAACAACTGCCACCGATATGGCTCTCACAATTACTGAGATGCTGCGCAAACACGGCGTGGTTGGCAAATTTGTAGAGTTCTACGGCCCAGGAGTTGTCTCAGTACCGATGGCAAACCGAACCACCATTGGAAATATGTCTCCAGAATATGGTTCTACCTGTGCCATCTTCCCAATCGACGAAGAAACTCTTCGTTACTTGCACCTGACCGGTCGCACTGAAGATCAAGTAGCCCTTGTCGAAAAATATGCGAAGGCGCAGGGCATGTGGCATGACCCAGCTGTATCTCCTCGCTTCTCTGAACACATTGAGCTAGATCTTTCTACCGTTGTCTCATCAATTGCCGGACCAAAGCGTCCGCAAGATCGCATCTCACTGACTGCATCAAAGAGCGCATTTGAAAAGGTATTGCCTTCATACTTCTCCGATAAGACCGGAAAGGGCGCCTACCCAGTCAAGGTCGGCGAGAAAGCGACCACCATTAAGAATGGCGATGTTGTCATCGCTTCCATTACCTCTTGCACTAATACCTCCAATCCATCAGTAATGATCGGTGCGGCGCTTCTTGCAAAGAAGGCGGTAGAAAAGGGACTTACCTCCAAGCCTTGGGTGAAGACCACTCTTGCTCCAGGGTCAAAGGTTGTTACCGATTACTACGATCGCGCTCAACTCACCCCATATATGGAGGCGCTCGGCTTTAACTTGGTGGGCTATGGCTGCGTTACTTGTATTGGTAACTCTGGGCCGCTACCGATTGAAATCAGCAAAGCAGTTAACGAGAATGATTTGGCTGTGACGGCTGTTCTATCGGGTAACCGTAACTTTGAAGGAAGAATTAGCCCAGATGTAAAGATGAATTATCTCGCCTCGCCTCCACTGGTTGTTGCCTACGCTCTCGCCGGCACCATGAATCATGATTTTGAAACGGATTCACTCGGCAACGATAAGGATGGCAATCCAGTACTCCTGAAGGATATTTGGCCATCAGCTGCTGAAATTCAAGCAGTTATCGATTCATCCATCTCATCTGAGATGTTCACCAAGGATTATGCGACCGTCTTTGAGGGCGATCACCGCTGGAAGTCACTTGATACCCCAACAGGAAAAACTTTTGAATGGGATCCACAATCCACATATGTGCGCAAACCGCCATATTTTGAAGGAATGCCAGCGCAGCCAGAAGCTGTAAAGGATATTTCTGGCGCACGTGTGTTGGCCATTCTTGGAGATTCAGTTACAACAGATCACATCTCTCCTGCCGGAAACATTAAAGCTGATTCTCCTGCTGGAAAGTATCTTGAAGCACACGGAGTCGATCGTAAGGACTTCAACTCTTATGGCTCCCGACGTGGAAATCACGAAGTAATGATTCGCGGCACCTTTGCAAATATTCGCCTCAAGAATCTATTACTTGATGGCGTCGAAGGCGGATTTACTCGCAACTTCTTGAACGCTGGAGAACAGAGCACTATTTATGATGCATCAGTTGCCTATCAAGCTGCGGGCGTTCCACTCGTTATTCTTGCTGGCAAAGAGTACGGATCAGGTTCTTCGCGTGACTGGGCAGCTAAGGGAACTGCGCTCCTTGGCGTTCGCGCTGTGATTGCAGAAAGTTTTGAACGTATCCATCGCTCCAACTTGATTGGAATGGGTGTTCTACCGCTGCAATTTGTCAATGATGAAACTGCGCAATCACTCGGCCTTAAGGGCGATGAAGTATTTTCTATCGTAGGGGTAACAGCGCTCAATAGCGGCGCCATCCCTAAAGAGGTCACTGTGACTGCGGGGGATAGGACATTCGCAGCCAAGGTACGTATCGATACGCCAGGCGAAGCTGATTACTATCGCCACGGCGGAATCATGCAGTACGTACTGCGCCAACTGCGCGGCTAATCTAGAATAATTCCTATGCTCGAATCGCTGAAGAACCCAGATGATCTGCGCGGGCTCACCCCTGAACAGCTCACTGAATTATCTGAAGAGATTCGCCAATTTCTTATCACCAAGGTCTCAAAGACTGGTGGCCATCTAGGTCCTAACCTCGGCGTTGTCGAGTTAACCATTGCGATTCATCGCACCTTTGATTCACCTAAAGATGTCATTCTCTTTGATACTGGGCACCAGGCATATGTTCATAAAATTCTTACTGGTCGCGCCGATCAATTTGATGGACTTCGCCAGCGGGGTGGAATTGCGGGATACCCAAATCGTCGCGAGAGCGAACACGATGTCATCGAGAATTCCCACGCCTCAACTGCGCTTTCGTGGGGAGATGGAATCTCTCGTGGATTTACCCTCACCGGACAAACTGATCGCCACGTTGTTGTAGTTGTCGGTGACGGCGCCCTTACTGGCGGAATGTCATGGGAGGCGCTCAATAACATTGCAGCGACTGAAGATCGCAATTTAATGATTGTCGTCAACGATAACGAACGTTCATATTCACCAACGATTGGTGGAATGGCAACATATCTTTCAACTCTTCGCGTTACCCAGGGCTATGAACGTTTCTTGGATTGGGGTAAGGAAGTCCTCTCTAAAACTCCCGTTGTTGGTACGCCAATCTACGAAACTTTGCACGGCATGAAGAAGGGCATCAAGGACATCGTTGCTCCGCAAGGAATGTTTGAAGATCTCGGTTTGAAATACGTTGGCCCAATCGATGGCCATGACATAACTGCCATGGAGCGAGCCTTTACCCAAGCAAAAGAATTTGGTGAGCCTGTTCTTGTTCATGTCATCACTGAAAAGGGACGTGGCCACAAGCCGGCCGTAGCTGATGAGGCAGAGAAGTTCCATGCAGTTGGTGTGGTCGATCCTGAAACTGGAACTCCGCTTGCCAAGTCAGCCACCAGTTGGACCAGCGTCTTCGCAGATGAATTGATTTCTTTAGGTCGTTCTCGCAAAGATATCGTGGCAATTACTGCGGCGATGCTTGGTCCAACTGGTCTTGATAAATTTGAGAAAGAATTTCCAGAACGCACCATCGATGTCGGTATCGCCGAACAACATGCCGTCACCAGCGCTGCTGGACTCGCCTTCGCTGGCATGCACCCTGTCGTAGCTGTTTACTCCACATTCCTTAATCGCGCCTTCGATCAATTACTACTCGATGTTGCGCTCCATAAGGCCGGAGTTACCCTTGTCTTAGATCGCGCTGGAATTACTGGCGATGATGGACCTTCACACCACGGTATTTGGGATTTAGCGCTCACCGGAATAGTTCCAACGCTTCATGTTGCAGCTCCTCGCGATGCGGCACGTCTGCGCGAAACGCTCCGTGAAGCTGTAGAGATTAGCGATGCACCATCGTTGATTCGCTTCCCAAAGGGTGCAGTGCAAAGTGATATCCCTGCATTTGAAAGACGAGATGGAATTGATGTTCTCTATCGCGGTGAGAGCGCCGACGTTCTCTTAATTAGCGTGGGTTCGATGGCCGCAATCGCCGTCGAAGCTGCATCACAGGCTTACCGCGAGGGCGTGGGCGTCACAGTTATTGATCCACGCTGGGTAAAGCCACTTCCACAGACTCTCATCTCAATGGCGCAGCGTTATAAGAGCGTCGTTGTTCTAGAAGATGGAATCCGTCATGCTGGAATCGCTAGCTCTATCTCAGAGCTATTCCGCGAAGCTGGTCTAAATGTTGCGCTCCACAGCATCGGTATCCCACTTGAATTTATCGAGCACTCCAAGCGCGCGGAAATCCTAGAAGATCTTGGGATTACATCCCAGAAGATTTCACGCGATATCGTCGAGTGGAGTTCTACTGTGGAAGAGATGCAATTCCCGGCGCATGAAAACGCTGACCGCAAACAGACTCGCTAATTCCTTCGCGATCTAAGTACGGCAAGATTCCACCGAGGTGCATCGGCCATCCGGCGCCCATCAACATACAGAGATCAATCTCTGCAGGTGATGAAACTACGCCTTCATCAAGCATCATGCGCGCTTCTTCTGCAAGCGCCTTCAGTGCGCGCAAGCGAACTTCTTCGGCGGTAGATGGGGTAGTGCCTTTGTGCACAAGAGCGAGTGCTGCAGGGTTTGCACCGACAGAGCCATCTTCGTTCTTAATGTAGAAAGTCTTCACGCCTTCTTTGACCATCGCCTGCATTGTTGGAGAGATGCGATAGCGCGGCCCAAGGTTGGCATTGAGAGTTTCTGAGACGTGCAATGCAACACCCGGACCCACTAGGCCCAGGAGTTCGAATGGAGACATAGGAAAACCAATATTGCGCATCGCATTATCAGCTGTCGCTGGATCTGTTCCCTCATCGACTGCATCGGTAATTTCTCCCATGAAGCGAGTCAGTAATCGGTTCACGACAAATCCCGGCGCATCTTTACAGATGATCATCGTCTTCTTTAGTTCCTTGCCGATATTGACAGCAGTCGCCGTTGTCGCATCATCTGTCTTTGATGTACGTGCAACTTCCAGAAGCGGCATGATGGCAACAGGGTTAAAGAAATGGAATCCAACCACGCGCTCTGGGTGCTCTAACCCTTCGCTCATACGTTCAACCGAAAGGGATGAGGTATTAGTTGCCAGTACGCACTCTGGTCCGACAATCTTTTCCAGTTTCTTAAAGAGCTCTTGCTTGAGAGATAGCTCTTCAAAGATCGCTTCGATAACAAAGTCACATCCTGCAAAGACCTGCTGATCGGATGATCCGCTGATGAGCAATGCCAGTCGGGCGGCAGATTCAGCGCTCATGCGCTTCTTTTCTACCAACTTGGTGAGTTCATTCTTAACCCACGCAACCCCCTTATCTGCACGCTCTTGATCGATATCTGTCATGACTACTGGACATTTGAGATTGCGCAGCAGCAGCAGAGCAAGCTGAGATGCCATCAAACCGGCACCGACAACACCGACACGTGCAACCTTGCGACCGAGCGCAGGCTTTGGCGCGCCTTCAACCTTCTTGCGCTTCTTCTGAATCACATTAAATGCATAGAGAGATGCGCGCAGAGGATCAGACATAGTCAGATCTGCAAGTGCTGCATCTTCTGCATCAAATCCCTCACCGCGGGTATTGGTTTTAGCTGCGGCGATAAGTTCGAGCGCCTTCATTGGGGAGGCGATAACTGCTCCACCATACTTTTTCAGAGCAGCAGCGCGGCCTGAAGCAAGGGCTGCATCCCATGCTGGATCACTTGAGTAATCCTTACGTTCAATCTTCGTGGCACCTGACAAGATTGAAGCAGCAAAGGTAACTGATTTTTCGAGGAAATCTGCCGGCTCATAGACCGCATCGACTATTCCAAGACCAAGAGCGTCTTTCGATTTCATCATGGTGTTGTTATTAAGAGCGTTTCCAATGATGACTTGGACTGCGCGTTCAGGACCAATGAGCTTAGGAACAATTGTTGCACCGCCCCAACCAGGAACTAGTCCAAGGAAAACTTCAGGCAGAGCGGTAAAAGCGGTGCTAGCGAGAGTGCGATAGTTGCAATGAAGTCCAACTTCGAGTCCACCACCGAGAGCTAAACCATTGATGAATGCGAAGGTAGGAATTCCGATTTCATCAAGGCGACGGAATACATCATGTCCAAGCTTTCCGATAGCTACCGCTTGTTCGCGCTTATTAAGAAATGCAAGTCCAGATAGATCAGCGCCAGCTGCAAAGATAAATGGCTTACCAGTAATTGCGATAGCTGCTGGTTTGCGTGACGCCGCTTCCGTGATTGCAGCATCGAGCGCGACTAGAGATTTCGGACCAAAGGTATTGGGACGTGTGTGATCAAGGCCGTTATCTAAAGTGATGAGTGCGAGTGAGCCTTTAAAGCCAAATGGAGCAAGGTCAACATCGCGCACAAGTGCGTTGGTAACGACTTCCTCTGGAGCGCCTTCTGGAAGAGTGATTGCGGTTGTCATTACTTCTTTCCTCCTGTGTAGTGAGGGTTTTCCCAGATAACTGTTCCGCCCATACCGAGACCAATGCACATAGTTGTGATGCCATAACGAACATCAGGCTTCTCTTCAAAGGTACGAGCCAGGTTGAGCATCAAGCGCACACCAGATGAGGCAAGTGGATGGCCTACAGCGATAGCTCCGCCGTAAGGATTGACGCGGGGATCATCATCTGCAATTCCAAAGTGGTCAAGGAAGGCGAGCACCTGCACTGCAAATGCTTCGTTTACTTCAAATGCGCCGATATCTTCAATCTTCAAACATGCCTTGTTTAGCGCCTTAATCGTTGCAGGCACAGGTCCATAGCCCATCACTTCAGGCTCAACGCCCGCAAAGGCAAAGGTCACCATTCGCGCTTTGATAGTAAGTCCAAGTTCCTTCGCTTTATCTTCGCTCGCAAGGAGAGCCGCAGTTGCGCCATCATTAAGACCAGATGAGTTACCTGCTGTCACGCGACCTGCTGGGCGAAAAGGAGTCTTGAGTCCTGCCAAACCTTCCATCGTTGTTGTAGGACGTGGACCTTCATCAACGGTGGCAACGCCCCAACCGAGTTCTGCGCTACGCGCTGCCGTTGGAATTAAGTCACGTTGAATCTTTCCGTCGGCATAAGCCTGAGCAGTCTTCATCTGTGAGTTATACGCAAAACGATCGGCGCGCTCTTTAGTCAGCTGCGGAAAGCGATCATGTAAACGTTCTGCCGTAGCACCCATAGCGAGCGCATCTTGCTCTACCAATTTCTCTGCCAAATAACGGGGGTTGGGATCCATGAGTTCGCCCATTGGATGATTGCCCATATGTTCGACGCCACCTGCGATAGCGATATCAATTGCGCCCATTGCAATTGCACCCGCGATAGTTGTAGTTGCTGTCAGCGCACCTGCGCACCATCGATCTACTGAATAACCAGGAACTGTCTTGGGAAGACCAGCCAATAACGTTGCGCTACGGCCGATGTTCATACCTTGATCACCGGTTTGAGTTGCAGCAGCGATAGCGACATCATCGATAGCTGCCGGATCTACCTTGGGGTTGCGCTCTAAGAGTCCACGCATCGCACGGACCATCAAATCATCGGCGCGCGTTCCGGCATACATGCTGCCGGC
>JAIXPU010000082.1 GCA_027486075.1 Streptomycetaceae bacterium
ATCCCACTGACATCAACATCACTTCATGCTGTCTCTAATCACGACACTGGCGTTGCAAGTGCGATGGTCAACACTTCACAGCAGATTGGTGGATCACTCGGAACTGCGCTTTTGAACACAGTCGCAGCAACAGCGACTACAACATTTGCTGCGGCAAATTCTCAACTAGGCGACAAGGTAATGCCATTTGCTATGACTCATGGATTTACAGTGGCATTTAAGTTCAGCGCTGCCTTGCTCTTTGTTGGTGCCGTAGTGCTCTTCTTCTTTATCAATATCGGTAAAGAGTCACTTGTTGAGACAGAAGGCGCTGGCTTTCACTAATTAATTAACGCCAAGGTGGCCAAGTAGGAGCTCGCGCACACGCGCAGCATCTGCTTGGCCCTTTGTCTCTTTCATGACTGCGCCAATGAGCGCACCTGCTGCAGGTAGGTGTCCCCCACGAACCTTCTCGGCTGTCTCTGCCTGTTCAGCGCAGACTTTCTCGATAGCGGCCATAAGCGCACCATCATCGTTAACAACTTTAATCCCACGCTTTGCAACAACTTCTGATGGGGTTCCTTCGCCAGCAACTACGCCTTCAACAACTTGGCGGGCAAGTTTGTCGGTCAATTCGCCCTTTGCAACGAGCTCTACTAGCTCTGCAACATGTGCAGGTGTAATTGAAAGCTCGGCGATTGGAAGCTCTTTCTCATTTGCAATACGTGAAATCTCACCTAACCACCAGGTGCGCGCCTTGGTTGGATCTGCGCCCAAGAGAACTGTTGCTTCGACGATATCGAGAACATCCGCGTTAATCATCGCTGCCATCTCTTTATCTGGCACGCTCCACTCTTCTTTGAGGCGCTTACGTCGTAGCGATGGACGTTCTGGAAGCGTTGCGCGAAGCTCTTCGATCCATGCAGCTGCCGGTGTTACCGGAACCAAATCTGGATCTGGGAAGTACCGATAATCCTCTGCTTGTTCCTTGGAACGACCTGAACGAGTCAGGCCAGTATCTTCTTGGAAGTGGCGGGTTTCTTGCTTGACCTTCTTTCCATCGTTGAGAAGTTCGGCGTGACGAATCATTTCACCGCGGATTGCACGTTCGACAGAGCGAAGTGAGTTGACGTTCTTAGTCTCAGAGCGTGTACCAAGAACATCTGAACCAATCGGCTTGAGTGAAACGTTGGCATCGCAGCGCAAAGATCCTTGCTCCATCTTCACATCTGAAACTTTGAGCCCACGCAAGATATCGCGGAGTTCTGCGACATATGCCTTTGCAACTTCTGGGGCGTACTTGCCTGTGCCAGGCACAATCTTGGTAACAATTTCAACAAGTGGAATACCGGCGCGGTTGTAATCAAGGAGCGAGTAATCAGCGCCATGGATGCGTCCGGTTGCTCCACCCACGTGAAGTGATTTACCGGTGTCTTCTTCCATGTGTACGCGTTCAATTTCAATACGGAACTGCTTTGGACCTTCTTCGGTCTCGATTTCTACATCAACATACCCATCAAAACAGATGGGCTCGTCATATTGAGAAATCTGGAAGTTCTTCGGCATATCTGGATAGAAGTAATTCTTGCGAGCAAAGCGGCTATACGGCGCAATCTTGCAGTTGAGGGCAAGTCCAATAAGGATGGTTGATTCGATTGCCTTTTCGTTCACTACAGGAAGTGCGCCAGGAAGTGCCAAGCAGACGGGACAGGTCTGAGTATTTGGCGCTGCGCCGAATTCTGTAGCGCAAGAGCAGAACATCTTGCTGTTGGTATTGAGCTCTACGTGAACTTCAAGACCAAGAACGGGATCCCACTTGGCAACTACTTCGTCATAAGTTGGAAGAGCCATTACTTCGCTCCCTTCAACTCTGGAGCCTTAGTAAGTATTGGTGCGCCCCACTTAGAAAGGAGAGCAGCTTCAAGAGCGGCACCTGCTTGATACAGACGTTGATCCTGCATCGCTGGCGCCATGATTTGGAAACCAACAGGCAAGTTATCTTCATCTGCGAGGCCTGCAGGTAGTGACATGCCACAGATGCCAGCAAGGTTTACAGGAATTGTTGCAACATCGCCCAAGTACATAGCCATCGGGTCATCGACCTTCTCGCCAATCTTGTAGGCAGTTGTTGGCGCAGTAGGTGAAACCAAAACTTCTGCCTGGGCAAAAGCCTTGGCGTAATCTTGAATGATCAATGTGCGAATCTTCTGGGCGCTGCCGTAATAAGCATCGTAATAGCCTGATGAGAGAGCGTAAGTACCAAGGATGATGCGGCGCTTTACCTCGCGGCCAAAGCCAGCGTTACGAGTAGCGCTCATAACTGCTTCTGCTGATGCGCCATCTACATCACCGGTACGAAGGCCATAGCGCATCGCATCGAAGCGAGCTAAGTTAGATGAACATTCAGATGGTGCGATTAAGTAATACGCAGCAAGTGCATACTCAAAACTTGGGCAATCTACTTCTACAATTTCTGCGCCAAGATCAGCAAGAACTTGAAGTGATTCATCAAAGCGAGTCTGCACGCCTTTTTGATATCCCTCACCTTGCAGCTGCTTGATAACGCCAATCTTCATTCCTTTAACATCGCCGCTCTTGGCAGCAGCTACTACTGCTGGAACGGGAGCGTTGATGCTTGTTGCATCTTTAGGGTCGTGTCCAGCCATTACTTCATGGAGTAACGCGGTATCCAAAACAGTGCGACCGAAAGGTCCTGCTTGATCAAGACTTGATGAATATGCAATCAGACCAAAACGTGAAACAGCGCCATATGTTGGTCGAACTCCAACGATTCCAGTAAGGGCTGCAGGTTGGCGAATAGAGCCACCGGTATCTGAACCGATTGCAAGGGGTGATTCAAATGAAGCCACCGCTGCTGCCGATCCGCCAGATGATCCACCCGGTGTGCGAGTTAAATCCCACGGATTAAATGTTGGTCCATATCCAGAATTTTCAGTCGATGAACCCATCGCGAACTCATCCATATTGGTCTTACCCATAATGACAACGCCAGCACTCTTTAGCTTGCTGACAACAGTTGAGTCATATGGTGGAAGCCATCCCTGCAAAATCTTTGAGCCCGCAGTAGTTGGCACGCCCTTTTGTGCAAGGACATCTTTAAGTGCAAGTGGAATACCTGCGATAGGAGAAAGCTTTTCGCCCTTCGCGCGACGTGCATCTACTTCTTTTGCCTGTGCAAGTGCGCCTTCTGAATCAACATGCAAGAATGCTTTTACCTGACCATCAACGGCAGCAACGCGATCAAGATGTGCCTGTGTGAGTTCGACAGATGATGTCTCACCTTTTGCCAGGGAATCAGCCATCTCGGCAGCGGTCTTATTGATCATTCAGCTTCACCCAAGATTTGTGGAACTCTAAAGCGTGACTCTTCTTGCGCTGGGGCTCCCGAGAGGGCATCTTCAGGTGAAAGACTTGGCTGCACTACATCGGGGCGAGCAATATTTTCTAGCGGTTGTGGATGCGAGGTTGCCTTCACGCCCGATAGATCCATCTCTTGGACGCGAGCGACAGCATCGAGAATCATTCCAAATTGTGAAGAAAGTTCGACGAGTTCAGCTTCAGTCATCTCAATGCGGGCAAGGCCTGCAAGCTTTGCGACATCATCGCGGGAGAGGCTGCTCATGGTGGCAGTCTATAAACTTTAGGTCAAAATTCCGAATCAGATACGAATCTGCCCAGTACCCGTAACAATCCAAGTAGTTGTAGTCATCGCCTCAAGGCCCATAGGTCCACGTGCATGCAATTTCTGATTAGAGATACCGATCTCTGCGCCAAAGCCCATCTGCTCGCCATCGGTAAAGCGAGTCGATGTATTGACCATCACTGCAGCGCAATCAGAGAGAGCAATAAAGCGAGCAGCGTTTGCTTTGTTTTCAGTCACAATCGCTTCAGTGTGATTGGTACCGTATCGCGCGATGTGATCGGCTGCAGCATCAACAGAATCCACCACTGCCACATTCATCTCAAGAACGCCATATTCAGTAGACCAGTTTGCTTCCGTCGCAGGAGTAGATGCAATCTTGAAGGTATCTGCCACTTTCTGCGCGGTTACATCAGAGTGCAAGATAACTCCCGCATCGATGAGCGCCTTAAGCGCCATTGGTAAGAAGGTGGGAGCAATTGCCTTATGCACCAACAAAGTTTCAGCAGCGTTACACACACTTGGGCGGTGCGTCTTTGAGTTAACCAGAATTGGCAGCGCCTTTTCAATATCTGCAAACTCATCGACATAGACATGGCAGACGCCAGCGCCCGTTTCGATGGTTGGCACAGTAGCTTCATCAACAACCATACGGATGAGCGCTGCGCTTCCACGAGGAATAACAAGGTCAACTTTGCCACGGGCTGTCAGTAGAGCCTTGGTGGTTGCGCGATCTTCAGAGGGAACCAGCTGAATGACATCTGGCGAAATCTTTGTCGAAGCAAGGGCATCTTTCATGACATTGACGAGAATCTCATTGCTGTGGCGCGCCGTAGATGAACCGCGCAAAAGCGCTGCATTTCCTGACATCAATAAGATCACTGCAGCATCGACTGTCACATTTGGTCGGGCCTCATAGACCATTCCAATAACTCCAAATGGAACCGAAATCTGCTCGAGTTCAAGACCATTAGGAAGAGTGGATTTACGAAGCACCTGACCGAGTGGATCAGCAAGCGCTGCTACTTGTCGGGCTCCCCCGGCAATACCTTTGATGCGATCAGCGTTGAGTAATAAGCGATCTTGCATCTGTGGGTGCATATCTTCAGAACGCGCATTGACCATGTCGAGTTCATTGGCGGCAAGAATTTCTGCGCTACGAGATTCAATCGCCTGTGCGATTGCCTCAAGCGCTGCTTTACGTTCTGCCCCTGTTGCTGTTGAGAGAGTGCGAGCAGCCTTACGAGCAGTAGTTGCTAGTTCTGTAATGAGTTCAGTGGCGCTCATAGGAGTACTAAATCATCTCTATGTACAAGCTCGCGCTCATACTCTGCGCCAAGGGAAGCAGCCAGTTCTTTTGTGGAACGGCCCAACATTTGTGGAATCTCTTCAGCATCAAAGGCAACTAATCCTCGTGCAATAACTTTTCCGGCGCTCGAAACAAGTTCAACGGTATCGCCAGAGATGAATTCGCCAACAACTTCGGTAACGCCTGCCGGCAATAGTGAAACGCCTCGTTCCAGAATTGCGGTGACCGCTCCATCATCGAGAATTAGTTTTCCGCGTGGAGTAGAAGCATGGGCGAGCCAGAGAAGTCGGGAGTTTGTCTTCGATGCATGTGCCTCAAAGAACGTTCCGAGCTCCTCTCCTGCAATAACACGATCTGATTGGGCAAGTGAGGTAAGGAGCATTGGAATGCCAGCACTGGTTGCGATACGCGCAGCCTCAACCTTGGTCACCATTCCCCCGCTGCCAACGCCGGCAGAACCTGCGCCGCCTAGTGCAATACCTTCAATATCTGCCATCTGTGCAACGTTACGAATTGCCTTCGCACCGCTCTGAGCTGGTGGCGCATCGTAGAGAGCATCGGTATCAGAGACGAGAATAAGAAGGTCTGCTTGAATCAATAAAGCTACGAGAGCTGCCAGTCGATCGTTATCGCCAAAGCGGATTTCCTGGGTGCCGACTGTGTCATTTTCATTAATGACTGGAACAACGCCCAGTGAAAGCAATTTGGTTAGCGTTTGCTGCGCATTGGCATAGTGCGAACGTCGAACAACATCTTCAGTTGTCAGCAGAACCTGAGAAGAGATAACGCCATGCGCCTTGAACTTCTCGCTGTATTGAGCAATCAAGAGGCCTTGTCCAACGGAAGCAGCCGCTTGTTGCGTAGCCAAATCTCTTGGACGAACCTTTAAGCCAAGTGGCGAAAGTCCCGCAGCGATAGCACCTGATGAGACAACTACAACTTCAGCGCCTCGTTGCTTGAGAGAAAAGGCAAGATCAACAATCTTTTGAACAGCAGCTGGATCGAGTTCTGCTCCTGCAGAACCAGTCAGGGATGATGAGCCGACTTTGATGACAACGCGCTTAGCGCTGGCAATAGCTGCGCGGCTCACTTGTCATCTCCCTCGATTAATTCAGGATCCTCGATTAATTCAGGAGTGTGTGGATTGGCCACGTTGTACTCCCACTGGCGAGCAATCTCTTCATCGGTAAGAACATCTTCTTCGCGCTCTACTGCCTGCCATGCACCTTCAAGACGTGAATCTTCACCGCGGCGATGCAAGAAGCCAGCAAGCTGTTCAGCGCCTGCTTCAATGGTTGGCTCCCATTCAAAGACAACTTCATTATCGCCAGATCCGATTCGAACTTCAGAGCCAGCCACTGCGCCCTTCTTAAAGAGTTCTTTCTCAACACCGAGCTGCGCTAAACGATCGGCGAGATAGCCAATTGCTTCTGCATTCTTAAAGTTTGTTTGGCGCACCCAGCGGACAACTTTCTGTCCGCGCACGCTAAAGGACCCATCGCCATTTTTCTGAACAGTAAAGCCTGAATCATCTACCGCAGTTGGGCGAAGAATGATGCGAGTGCGTTCATCCTTTGCTGCCTCGGCGCGTTCGCGTTGCACAAGGCGAGCCATTGAGTACAGGAGTTCTTGCAAACCTTCGCGGCTAGCAGCAGATACCTTATAAACCTCGTAACCCTTTTCGCGCAGCTGTTCTTCGACCATATCGGCCATTACTTTGCCGTCAGGGAGATCGATTTTGTTGAGAGCGACAATACGTACGCGATCTTCAAGTCCGCCATAGAGAGCGAGTTCTTTTTCGATAGCTTCTAGGTCATCGATTGGGTTGCGATCTGTCTCGAGCGTTCCGCAATCGAGTACATGAACGAGAGCCACACAACGTTCGACGTGGCGTAAAAATTGCAGGCCAAGTCCTTTACCTTCTGATGCACCTGGAATTAGTCCTGGAACATCTGCCACGGTAAAGCGAGTATCGCCTGCTTGCACAACACCCAAGTTTGGAACCAGAGTGGTAAATGGATAGTCGGCAATCTTTGGACGAGCAGCAGAAATTGCAGCGATTAGTGATGATTTACCTGCGCTTGGGAATCCAACGAGTGCAATATCGGCAACTGATTTAAGTTGCAGAGTAAGTCTGCGTTCTTCACCTGGTTCGCCAAGGAGCGCAAAACCTGGAGCGCGTCGCTTTGACGATGAGAGCGCAAGGTTTCCGAGTCCGCCATGTCCACCACGCGCTGCAAGAAATGTTGTTCCGATACCGACGAGATCTGCAATTTGTTCGCCGGATTCATCGTAGATAACTGTGCCATTTGGAACAGGCAGGATGAGATCTTCACCTGAAACACCATCTTTTCGATCGCCGTAACCCTGGTGGCCAGAAGTTGCTTTGCGGTGTGGTGAATGATGGAAATCAAGAAGAGTTGTGACTGATGAATCAACGACGAGAATGATGTCTCCACCACGACCACCGTTACCGCCATCAGGTCCACCCAGTGGCTTAAATTTTTCGCGCTTTACAGAGACGCAACCGTCGCCGCCTTTTCCGGCAGAGGCAAAGAGAGTGACGCTATCGATAAACGTTGTCATCTGATCTCACTCCCCTTTCCTAAAGAAGTTAGCTAGCGAAATAAAAAAGCGGACCGCGATAAATGCGGCCCGCTCCTTTAAGAGAAACCTAAATTAAACTGCAGGGACTACATTCACTACGCGGCGACCGCGAGCGCGACCGAATTCGACTGCTCCTGCTGCGAGAGCGAAGAGAGTGTCATCCTTACCGCGTCCTACGTTCTTACCTGGGTGGAAGTGTGTTCCACGCTGGCGAACGAGAATTTCTCCTGCATTAACTTCTTGACCACCAAAGCGCTTGATACCGAGGTACTGTGGATTGGAGTCGCGACCGTTTCGTGTTGAGGAAACACCCTTCTTACTTGCCATTTATTTGCTCCCTTAACCGGTTCGCTTACTTAGCACCGCTGATTGCGGTGATCTTTACTCGTGTGTGCTGTGCACGGAAACCTTGACGACGGCGATGGCCTGTCTTGTTCTTGTAACGAAGGATGTCGATCTTTGGACCTTTAACTTCGTCGATAACTTCGCCAGTTACCTTGATGCTTGAAAGAACCTTTGGGTCAGTAGTGACGCTTGCGCCATCGACAACGAGGAGCGCTGGAAATGAAACTGATGCGCCAGCAGCAGCGTCGATGCGATCGACGGTGATGGTCTCGCCAACGGTTACCTTCTCTTGGCGTCCGCCAGCTTTAACTATTGCGTACATGCTCATTGCCTCAGTTCTTCGTATTAGTTATCAAGCCTGATTCACGCGTAAGGCGTGCTCGGGCAGACGCTAAGGGTACGGATTTCGTACCCCATGGGTCAAATCAGCTCATTGTTATGCGGTGATAACCCCTGAACTAGCCGCCCTGCGACGGCGCTTGCCCTTGGGGGTCGTGACCGATTCAGACTCGGTTGGAGTCTCGTCGTTGAGGACCTCGTGAAATTCGTGATCCGTCGCTGACTCTTCTTCGATATCTGGATGATGCGCGCTCTGCGCATTTACCTGAGGCATCGGAGCCTTCATCTTTACTGGATCCATGTGGATATGAATTCCGCGACCATTACATGAATCACATGTTGTTGAGAATGCTTCGATGAGGCCTTGTCCGACGCGCTTACGCGTCATTTGTACAAGACCCAGGGATGTCACTTCAGCAACCTGATGCTTGGTGCGATCGCGGCCCAAACATTCAACTAAGCGACGCAGAACTGCATCACGGTTAGATTCCAAAACCATATCGATAAAGTCGATAACAACAATTCCACCTAAGTCGCGAAGACGGAGCTGACGAGCAATCTCTTCTGCGGCTTCCAGGTTGTTCTTGGTGACGGTCTCTTCGAGGTTTCCGCCCTTACCGATGAACTTTCCGGTGTTAACGTCGATAACAACCATCGCTTCAGTGCGATCGATAACGAGTGATCCACCTGAAGGCAGATAGACCTTGCGATCGAATGCCTTAGCGAGCTGTTCTTCTACGCGGTAATCGGCAAAGAGATCGCCGCTACCTGAATACTTTTCGATCTTTGGCATCAACTCAGGTGCGATAGAGCCTAGGTATGAAGTGATCTCATCCCATGCTTCGTTACCTTGAATGATGAGCTTGCGAAAATCTTCATTGAAGATATCGCGAATAACACGCACAGCAAGATCTGGCTCAGAGAGCAGAAGCGCTGGTGCGTGAAAGTTAGGGTTAACAGACTTCTGATAGATATCTTCCCATTGCGCCTTCAGGCGTTCGACATCTGCAGTGAGCTCAACTTCTGAAACACCTTCTGCTGCAGTACGCACGATGACGCCTGCCTCTTCAGGGATAAGAGTCTTAAGAATTGCCTTAAGTCGTGTGCGCTCTGATTCAGGAAGGCGTTTTGATATACCACTCATGCCACCGCCTGGAACAAAGACAACATAGCGACCAGGAAGTGAGATCTGACTTGTGAGTCGCGCACCCTTTTGGCCGATTGGATCTTTAGTTACCTGTACCAAAACTGGTTGGCCAGTCTTGAGAACCATCTCAATTTTGCGAGGTTCAGATTCAGAGATACCAGCAGCATCCCAATTCACTTCACCTGCATAGAGAACAGCATTACGCCCCTTACCAATGTCGACGAATGCCGCTTCCATAGATGGAAGAACATTTTGAACGCGACCAAGATAGACGTTACCAACATAGGAAACGTTGGCATTTCGGTTGACGTAATGCTCAACCATCACGTTATCTTCAATAACCGCGATCTGAATTCGGTCTCCGATTTGGCGAACAACCATCTCGCGATCAACGTTCTCGCGGCGAGCCAGGAATTCACCATCGGTAATAATGGTTCCGCGGCGGCGGTATGGCTCACGGTATTCGCGTGAATCGCTACGACCACGATCGCGGTCGCGGCGGTTCCGTGTTCCACGCTCTGTGCGATCGCGCGCAGGGCGATCAGATTTTTCACGGACCTCACGGACCTTAACAACGGTAACTACGCCATCTTCATCGATGACCTCACCAGGTGTTACGCCATCTCCACTTGCGCGGCGGCGACGGCGGCGACGATGCGTGCCACCTTCTGCGCCATCCTCTGCTGAACCTTCTGCTGACTCTTCGCCTTCTTGTGAGTTCTCGTTGGTGGTGAGCTCATCGCCTTGTGGCTTACGGCGACCACGACCACCGCGACGGCGGCGGCGATTGCGTCCGCCACGTGAATCTGAATCATCGCCATCGTCACTCGTTACCTCTTCAACAGTCGCAGGTGATTCTGCAACTGCCTTCTTAGCGCTCGATTTACGTGCGCGCGGCGGTGCAACAACATCTGCTGCTTGAAAGATTGGAACTGGGATTGCAGCGGACTTCTTTGCGCCCGATTTAGCCGAAGCTGTCGGCGCTTCGTCGGAAGCAACTACTTCTGGGGCAGCATCAGAGGTCGATTCTTCAACCTTGGACTTACCTTTTGATTTCTTAACCGCGCGCTTACGCGGTGATTTTGGCTCAATAGCCATGGCACCAAATCCTTTAGCGCATATCTAGGAATAGATATGCATTCTCGTGGCCCGCTGCGAACTTTCCAAGGTGGAACTTTCATGACGAGCAAATCTTTTTGTGTAGTCCGCCGCAGGCGCGATAAGGATCGCTGGCCGCGCTGAACTGTTGAGGTAAGTATGGCAGATAAATGTGCCTAAGCCCTATTTTGAGCGTGATTTAGCCGCGGTGGCTAGCGTGAACATTCTGCAAGAGCCCAAATCCGATGAGATTGGCGAACATGCTCGATCCACCATAAGAAAGAAATGGCAGAGGTACCCCTGTCATCGGCATCAACCCCAACGTCATTCCAATATTTTCAAATATCTGGAATGCAAACCAGGCAACAACACCTGTCGAAACTAGCGTTCCATAGGGGTCAGTTGATCTTCGCGCAATTGCAAAACCGCGCATGAGAACTATAAATAAGAGGAAGATGATAAATCCGCTCCCGATAAAGCCGAGCTGTTCGCCAGCTACGGTAAAGATAAAGTCGGTCTGTTGTTCTGGAACAAATCGACCACTCGTCTGCGGTCCATCAAATAAACCAGTGCCTAGTAAGCCGCCTGAGCCGACAGTAATACGCGCTTGTCGTAGTTGATAGCCAGCTCCTTGTGTATCTGCATTGGGATCAACAAATGATTGCAACCTCTTGAGTTGGTATTCGCTCACAACTCCTGCCTTTGTGGCGACGAAGCCGCCGATCACAGCTACAAGTAAGAGACCAACAATCCAACGTGTCGGCGCACCTGAGACCGCAATGATTGTCACGACTGATGCGCTAATGATGAAGACAGTTCCCATATCTGGCTGTAACAGAATAAGCAGGATAGGAAGAGCTGCAACACCTAAGGCTTTGAGGACATCTTGATTGCTTGGTTCATCGCTGTTGTGCGTACGTTCAGAGAGCAACATCGAAATACCAATGATGATGGAGATTTTGGCAATTTCAGCAGGTTGAATCTGGAAACCAAAGGGCAGAGAAATCCAAGCTCTTGCACCGTTAATCTCAGCTCCAACTCCAGGAATGAGAACCAAGATCAGACCTAGAACACCCAACCCCCAGATAAATGGCGTGTATGCGCGTAGTAATCGGTAGTCAATGATTGTTGTGCCCCACGCAAGGAAAACACCAATCACAATGTTAATAACATGGCGCTTGAGGTAATACTCGGGATCCAAGCCATTAGCTGAATACCAATCGCGGGTTGCGGCATAGACCAGCAAAGTTCCAATAACAAGAAGTGCGCCAACAGCAGCAGTCAATATTGGATCAAAGCCCGCAAAGAGGGATCGGCGATGTGCGCGATGGTAAGGATTGCGATTGAGGAAGGTACTCATCTCGTCGCCACCGCCTTAGGTGTTGGGCTCGTACTGACTGCTTTACCTGGGTTGAGAATAGATGGTTTTGCTTTTGTCGCCGGTGAAATTCGTGGCAATTTGGTTGGTGGCTTTCCTTGTGGGAAGAGCGCTAACTCTGGCTTTGCGATGCGCCCTTGAACTCCAAAAAGTGCTTCAAAAATATTCTTTACTCCAATACCCGAAGTACTGGCACCAAAACCACCTTGGCTCACCATCATGACAACGGCGTAACGTGGATTTTGAGTTGGAGCATATGCGGCATACCAGGATGTATCGGCTTTGAGTGAACCATTTGGATTTCTTCCAAAGACCTGCGCAGTTCCAGTCTTTCCAGAAGTTTGAATCGGGAACCCGCTAAAGACACCTGCTGAAGTACCAGTGAGCGTTACTTCATGGAGAGATTCTTGTAAGAGTTTGAGTGTGACAGGATCTACCCCAATATCACCGAGCTTTTCAGGGAGAAATTTCTTAACAACTGTGCCATTTGACTTCACAATTGCCTTGGCAACCGTGGGCTTCCAGATAGTTCCACCATTTGCGATAGCCGCATACATCTGTGCCAACTTGATGGGAGTAATGACAGTATCTCCTTGGCCGATTGAGAAGTTAACCGCGTCTCCTGCACGGATCTTGTCGCCATCTAAGCAATTCTCACGAGCCAATTCGAGCAAGAATGGGGTCTGTGCCGATTTCTTGGTCCGCTCTTTGTAATTGCAGTAAAAATCCTTATTCTGGCTATACCAATCTTTGCGCCACTGGCGATCTGCTAGGCGACCAGAAGATTCAGAAGGAAGATCAACGCCAGTCTTCATGCCAATCTGAAAGCGTTTAGCTGCGTTATAGAAATAGTCATTGGCGTTTGATTTAGGGCGAAGGCCACCATCGCGTACCCATTCGTCATAGGCAATCTGATACCAGATGGTGTCGCAAGAAATAGCCATCGCCTTCTTTATTGAGATTGTTCCTTGCGCTTTACTTTCAAAGTTTCTAAATGCGCGATTTCCCACTTGAACTTCTGCGGGGCAGGCATAGTTCCTGGTTAAGTCATAACCTGCATTTGCTGCAGCAACAAGTGAGACAGCTTTAAAAGTGGATGCAGGTGCGTAAAGCCCTTGCAAAACTCTGTTGAGCGCAGGCACTCCCGCTTTCTCACTAAATAAGTTATTGGCTTGCTCAACGCTTAAGCCACGTTCAAAGGCATTTGGATCAAAGGTGGGATGAGATGCCAGAGCGAGAACTTGGCCGTTGCGAACATCCATCACAATCGCAGCTCCTCCATCTGCGGGAAAGCCAAGACCGCGTGCGCGCTTTACCGCGTCAGCTAGCGCTTTCTCAGAGGCAGCCTGCAAGCGCATATCAAGACTAGTCACAAGATGTGAACCTGCAATAGGTTGGGTGTTCTTGCGAGTGGTTGTCACAGCCTCTTTGCGATCTACGATAAATGTCTTGATTCCAGGTACGCCGCGAAGGTATGAGTCATACATAACTTCAAGACCTGCTTTACCGATGGATTCAGAGCGGAAATATGTTCTTCCGTTCGCACCCGATAAATCTTCTTCAGTTAGTGGTCCGACATAACCGAGTACATGTCCCCCGCTCATTCCTAAATTCTCTGGATAGCTTCTGATTGCAACTGGTGATGCGGTCACGCCCGGATAACGATCTGAGCGCTCAACAATTCGCAGCGCTAACTGTGGGTCAGCCTCTTTGGTAATTGGAATTGGTTGGAAACGTGATCCAGTCCAACATCCAGCTTTCTGTCCAGCTGGAAGTTCACCACATAAGCGCGTGCGCTGCCAAACATCGGAATAGTTCAAACCGAGCAGCCCCACTAAGTCTCGAATTACGGCTTCACCTTTATCGGGCAACTTATCAATCTTGGTGCGATCGACAGTGATTGCTAGACCTACTTTGTTAAGGGCTAGAGGAACGCCCGATGAATCAACAATAAAGCCGCGGTTCGCAGGTGTGACAACATCACGACTCTGGATGCTAAGCGCCGCATCACGATAGATCGGACCTGCAGCAACTTGTAGATAGAAGAGTCGCCCAAATAGCGCCAACATCAGACTGGCAAAGAATATTTGAGTAACAAGAAGGCTCAGGCGAGCACGTTGATTCATATTCGCGAACTCAATCCAAAGACGTTAGCGTGAATGTATGAAATAACTTTCAGTACTAGTGGAGAGATGATTGCTGTCCAGAATGCCGAACCTACCAAGCTCCAGATAACGCTTTGTAGATTTCCTACTTCCTCACCCAAAAGAATCGCCAATACGAGATAGGCGATACGTGCGGCTACGACTCCGATAGTTGTAAGAAAGACAATATTGATGGGATTAGCGCGGATATTGTCATCGCCATATCCAAGAAATGCGACTGCATAGCAAGCGATAATCATTACTAGAGTCCATTGTCCAAGCGGACCTGACGAACTCTGTGATAAATCCATTGCGATTCCAGCGCCGAATCCTGTGAGGGCTCCGATTTCAGGAGTGCTCAGGGCTGCCCAGATGAGAGCGACGATTAGAAGAAGATTAAATCCGCCAAGTGGAAGGCGCAATTGTGTGACAACAGCTTCTTGCAGAAGAAAGACCGAGAGAAAGATTGGAGCCGAGTAAAGAAAGCTTCGCAGTGACATAACTAGAGTCGCTTAACTAGTTGGACTCGGTGATGGCGTGACAAAGACAGTCACAGTTGGAATTGGTGTTGGAATCGGCTTCGGTGGCACAAGAGCATCTCGAGGATCAGAGCCTTCACCTGATACGACAACTGCAACTACTCCTAGAGTTGAGAAGTTGGTGTAGAACTTCACATCCGCAGTCTGTGTAACAGCACCTGGTGAGTTATCGACGCTTGTGACGGTACCAATCGGCGCACCAGGAACAAAAGGTCTGCCCCCTTGGCTGCCGCGCGCAAGAAGCACATCGCCCTTCTTAATGTTGCTGCGGTTATCAAGGAGTTGCAGCACGCCACGGCGGGTGCCTTGGCCGCTCAAGATTCCGATCTGTTGTGATCCTGCAATGCGTGCTCCGATACGGAATGCGGGGTCAGACGCTAACTGCACGAGTGCACTATTTGGATATACATATTTAACCACGCCAACTAGACCGTAGCCCGAAAGAACTGTCATATTGCTACGCACACCGGAGTTTGAGCCCACATCGATGGTAATTGATTGAGTAAAGGAAGTTGTAGAACCTTGAGAGATTACTTTTGCGCCGACCACTTTATAGCCTGCAGTTCCTGCAAGATCTAGAACACCCTTTAATTGCTTTAAGAGAGCATCTGCATTTTTGCGGTTTTGCAGCGATAGTCGCAACTTATCGTTCTCGGCTTGTAGCTTCTCAATTTTATTGCGCGTGCGCCCGAGGCTAGTCACATCTGAGAGAAAATTACGGAGTGGGGAAATCGCCCACGATCCTGCTTTTTGAGCGGGTGTAAGTGCTGTCTGGGTTCCTGTACGCAGACCATCAATTACTTGCACACCGCGTAGATCAAGAGTGATCAGAAAGAGCGATGTGACAATTAATACGATGATAAGTAAGCGACCGCGGTTGTCGCCGCCGTAGCGCACTTGGGCTTACCTATCGACGAGGCTCGGAGATCAAAACCTTTTCAAGGGCTTCAAACTCTTCAATGC
>JAIXPU010000031.1 GCA_027486075.1 Streptomycetaceae bacterium
TGCGCTTGAATTTCATAGATGCATGGTCATCTGGTTACGCGCGAATAATTATGGTCAAAGCTGTGCTCACCTTTGTATTGCTCTACTTGGGTTATCGCAATCGCCTCCAGTTAGCGCAACGTGATTCAACTGGATTGAAACTATTAGGACGTTTTGTTGTAGTCGAAGCCTTCATCATGGGAGCTCTACTCTTCCTTGGAAGTTGGTTGGGGCAATCTGAACCACCGGCACGTGCTGATGTCGGTAACTCTTTAGCGCTTTCCATTGTTGGTGTTGCAACTCCAGACGAACCAACTCTGGCGCGACTATTGCTGCTCTATCAGCCAGATGCTCTCATCATGGGAATTCTCATCGTATTGGTGGCTCTCTACATTAAGGGAGTAGTTGTATTAACAAAGCGTGGAGATAAGTGGCCGGTAGGTAGAACAATTTCATTTGCCTTAGCAATCTCAGCAATTGATTATGCAACGAGTGGTGGCCTTGGCGTTTATGCGCTCTTCTCATTTGAGTATCACATGATTGCTCACATGGTCATCGGCATGATTGCGCCAATTGGCTTGGTGCTCAGTGCTCCTGTCACCTTAGCGCTGCGCACCTTGCCACTTGGTCGCACACCAGAAGAACGTGGCGTACGCGGAATGTTGATCGCCCTCTTACATTCTCGTTACTCAGTAATCCTGACTAATCCGATTACTGCGCTAGCCCTCTTCGATGGCTCGCTCTTCGTACTTTACTTCACTGATTTATTTGGCAACTTGATGCAGTCTCATGCAGGACATCTCTTTATGAATATTCACTTCCTCTTGGCGGGCTTCCTCTTCTTCCACGTCATTATCGGAATTGATCCCAATCCAAAGAAGATTCCATACATAGTGCGCATCGTGGTTCTCTTTGCAGCGATGAGCATCCATGCCTTCTTCTCAATCGCCCTTATCTCCTCAACAACTCTTCTAGATGGTGGCTACTACGCTTCTTTACAGACTCCATGGCTCACAGATTTACTCGCCGACCAAAATGCTGGTGGTTCGATTGGTTGGGCGATGGGCGAGATCCCAATCATCCTGGCCCTTATCGCCACCTTTATTCAGTGGATGCGCGATGACAAACGCGAAACCAAGCGCATCGACCGTAATGAAGCCCGCCTGGCAGCCATGGGTGAACCAGATGAGCTAGCCCAATACAATAATTATCTGAGTCAATTGCAGCGACGCGATGAAAAAGAGGGAAAGTCATGAGTCTTGAAGATGTCTTTACTCTTCCTGTTGAATACAACGAACTTCGTAGCAGCGTGCGCGCTCTCTCTGAAAAAGAGATTGCACCATTTGCGCAAGCAGTTGATGCTGATCACCGTTACCCACAAGAAGCACATAACGCACTGGTAAAGGCAGGGCTCTTTGCAGCTCATGTTCCTACTGAATTCGGTGGCGATGGCGCTGATGCGCTAGCTGCATGTTTAGTGATTGAAGAAGTTGCTCGCGTATGTGCTTCGGCATCTCTCATCCCTGCCGTAAATAAGTTGGGCTCGCTGCCACTTATCTTGAGTGGAAGTAAAGAACAGAAAGAGCGTTGGCTCCGTCCACTGGCGCAAGGAAAAGGTTTTTCATATTGCCTCTCTGAATCAGAGGCTGGCTCAGATGCATCAGCGCTTAAGACAAAGGCTGAACGCAAAGGCGATGGCTGGGTCATTAACGGCAGCAAGAAATGGATTTCCAACGCTGGCGAATCCGAGTTCTACACAGTTATTGCTCAGACAGATCCATCTTTAGGATTAAAAGGAATTACAGCTTTCGTCCTAGAAAAATCAGATTCTGGAGTTTCATTTGGGGCGCCTGAGAAGAAGATGGGCTTTAGAGGTTCACCTACCCGCGAAGTTTACTTCGATAACGTTGAAATCGGCGATGACCGTCGCATTAGCGAAGTAGGTAAAGGTTTTGCCTTAGCGATGGACACACTTGACCACACTCGCATCACCATTGCAGCACAGGCTTTAGGTATTGCTCAAGGAGCCCTTGATTTTGCTAAGAAGTATTCGCATGAACGCAAGCAATTTGGAAAAGAGATCTTTGACTTTCAGGGCGTGCAATTTATGTTGGCGGATATGGCTATCGCTGTCGAGACTGCTCGCCAGATTACATATGCAGCAGCAGCCAAGAGCGAACGTTTAGATAAAGATCTCAAGTTCTTCTCAGCAGCTAGCAAGACCTATGCCACAGATGTTGCTATGAAGGTCACAACAGATGCTGTGCAGATTCTTGGTGGATATGGATATGTTTCAGATTACCCAGTTGAGCGAATGATGCGCGATGCTAAATTGACGCAGATTTATGAAGGCACTAATCAGATTCAGCGCATCGTCATTGCGCGCAATCTTCCGTAAGTTAACGGGTAAAGCGCAAGACTAAATCTGGAGTGGCCGCAGCGCTCAACGGGATATCCCAATCTTCGCGCGGCAAATCTTCGCTCGATATTTCATCAGGATGAATCAGCCCGATAGAGAAAGCGCTTATCTGCGCAAGTGCGCGGTCGTAATATCCACCGCCTTGTCCTAGGCGATAGCCCTTGCGATCGATGCGAAGTGCGGGGACCACAATGAGATCTATTGTTGATAAATCAGATATTGCATCTCCAAGCGGTTCTTCAATTTTTTTCTTCTTGGCAAGCGATGAATCTTCGCCGTTCCATTTCACCCATTGCAAAGTCTGACCATCAATTCGAGGCAGTAGCAAAGTCTTTCCGTGTGCAATAATTTTTCGATTGAGCGCTGAAGTATCTGGTTCATCGCCATATGAGCGGTAA
>JAIXPU010000125.1 GCA_027486075.1 Streptomycetaceae bacterium
GCTAATGAATGTGACCAGCAGGTTGGGCCCAAGGTGCGAAGCCCGCAGTAGCCCAATAATCCGTCTAGTCATGTCCGCACAATATCCCTATGAGGGAAGTGATTTTGCAATGTGCCCCCGATCGGACTCGAACCGATACTGGAAGGATTTTAAGTCCTCTGTCTCTGCCATTGGACTACGGGGGCCAATAGAAAGCGAATACTACTAGGTGAAAAGTTAGAGAATTCCCGCGAACTTAGCGCCCTTTTTCAGTACAGCATCGAGCATCGGCTTAGTGAGTTTGCCAGTAAATGTGTTCTGCTGACTTGGGTGATAACTGCCGAGAATCAAGTAGTTAACGCCATCGTGTGAATACTTAATTGCTGCTCCGTGCCCAAACTTCCCAGTGGGAACTTTATGTCCCTGTTCTTTTAAGGCTTTGATTAACACTTGCCAACCAAAGCTGCCGAGTGCGACAAAGGATCGAACCGTCGGTGAAATCAGTTGTAACTCATTCTCGAAGTAAGGTGCACAGGTGTCGCGTTCTTCAGTGGTTGGTTTGTTCTCTGGTGGTGCACAACGAACTGCCATTGAGATCCGGGTATCGCGTAGCTCTTGACCATCATCACGCGAAGTTGATGTGGGGATCTTGGCGATACCAATGCGATGAAGTGAGCCGTAGAGCCAATCACCTGATGAATCACCCGTGAAGATTCGTCCTGTTCGGTTGGCGCCGTGCGCACCTGGCGCGAGTCCGACGATGAGCATCTTTGGTTTAGTTGAACCAAAACCAGTTACGGGTTTACCCCAGTACTTTTCATTTTCATATGATTTGCGCTTAGTTACTGCTACTTCTTCTCGCCATTCAACCAACCGTGGACATTGGCGACACTTCACAATTGCTTTATCGAGAAGTTCAATCGACTTATACAAGCGACCAAGCCATTCCATCGAGGATGTCAGATTCTGAGGCAACGAATTCGGTGGCACCAGTTGCGAGCATGATGCGAGAGAGAACGAGTGAACCAGCGCCAATCACATCGACGCGACCTGGGTGCATATAGCCAAGTGCTTCGCGGTCGGAACGAGTGGTTGATAAGAACATCTTCGAGATTGCGTGGGTTTTTTCGGCAGAGATACGAGATAAGTGGATTGCGTAGCGATCGTAAGCGGTTAAATCTAGCGCTGCTGCTGCAACCGTTGTTGCAGTTCCTGCTACTGCAATAAGTGTTTTTGCCTGGGTTATAGGAACAATCTTTGCGGCCTGCGCGATTGCTTCATCAATATCTTCAATGGCAGCAGCGATCTGACCTGGGTCTGGATCTCCTCCAGTGAAATGGCGTTCTGACATACGCACGCAGCCGATGTTCATACTCTTTGCGAATTCAACGGAATTTGTGCCAAAGACAAATTCAGTGGATCCGCCACCAATATCAATGACGAGAAATGGGCCTTCGTTCTTATTGAAATCCTTGGTGGCTCCTTGGAAAGAGAGCGCAGCTTCGACTTCACCAGGAATTACCTCAGGTTCTATCCCGAGGCGATTTTTCACGCCATTGATAAAGAGTTCTCGGTTTGTGGCATCGCGAGTTGCGCTGGTAGCGCAGAAACGAATCTTTTCAACACCTTTTGAGGCAATCGCAAGTGCGTACTTATCAACTGCTGCAAGTGTGCGAGCTATGGCATCGGGATGAAATTGTCCTGTCTTATCTACGCCCTGGCCAAGTCTGACTATCTCCATATCGCGAACGATTTCGCGGAAGTTGGTGCCATCAACATCTGCAATGAGCAAGCGAATTGAATTGGTGCCGCAATCAATGGCTGCTACTCGCATGAAATGTGCTTCCACCAGTTAGGAAGTTCAGCGAGTGCTTCATCTCCAAGTGGATTAACTCCAGGGCCAGCAGATAGCGAGTGGGCAATGAGCGAATGTAGACACTTCACGCGCGTTGGCATGCCGCCTGCCGAGATATTCTCAATTTCGGGGACATCAATTTTTAGCGCAGAACGCGCAGCGATGTAATCATCATGAGCTGCTGCATATGCGCCAGCTAGCTCGGCATCTGTCTCTAAACGCTTCGACATCGATTCCATCATGCCGGTGGTTTCAAGAGTGGAAATGGCGGCAGTTAAACGTGGGCAGGTTGCGTAATAAAAAGTTGGAAACGGTTCACCATCAGAAAGCCTTGGTGGGGTCTCAACAACAGCGGGCTTTCCGCAAGGACAGCGATATGAGATTGCATGTACATCACGAGGTGTGCGCCCTAATTGGTTTTCGATGGTGTCGAGATCTGCTTGGGATGCGGTGCGGCTCTCTAAACTCACTGCTTACCTGCTTCAGTAATAGAGGCAATCATGCGGGTGTACCAAGGCTGTCCTTCAGGAAGGTTAGAGACAACATCATTTTCAACTGGAGCATCTGAGTTGATTCCATCTTCACCGGTGACGATGTATTGGCGTTCTCCTGGCATCACAAAGTGAAGGCGTTCGCGCGCTTGCGACTTTACATATTCAGGATCTTGCCAGAGCGTAAGTTCTTTGCGAGCGGCTTCCAGTGCTGCGCGGTCGCTCGAAAGTTGTGACTCCAACGCATTGATCTGAGCGCGTTGCACAAAATAGCTCTTAATTGGAGGAGCAAGGAAGAGCGCCAACATAAAGAAGATTGCGGCAACTGCAAAAGCTCTGCCAGATCCCCGATTGCGATTGAAGTTCAAGTTACGCGAACGGTAACTCTTACCTCTCTTGCGACTAGGGGATCTGCGCGCCATTGTCTTTATCCCTTAAAGCGAGGAAATGCCTGGCGACCTGCATAGACAGCGCCATCTGCGAGCTCTTCTTCGATGCGAAGAAGTTGGTTGTATTTAGCAACGCGCTCTGTACGTGATGGTGCACCGGTCTTAATCTGGCCGCAGTTAGTTGCAACTGCAAGATCTGCAATTGTGGTGTCTTCAGTTTCACC
>JAIXPU010000130.1 GCA_027486075.1 Streptomycetaceae bacterium
CTACAAGGCGATGCTCATAATCAGAATCCTTATGCGGTTCCTATGCAGGCTAAAGATTTCAGTAATCTTGCTCCGGCCATCGTCATCACCGCCGAATACGACCCATTACTCAGCGATGGAGAAATGTATGTAGAGCTACTCGCGCGTGATGGTGTGGCTACGAGCTACAAGTGTTACGAAGGAATGATCCACGGTTTCTTCACCAATATGGCGGTCACGCCTGCAGCTAAAGAGGCGATAGATTTTTCAGCGAGCGAGATAGTAAGGCTTACGCCTTAACTATCGCTCCCTTGCCAACAACAACGATGCCACTTTCGGTCACTGTAAAGCGCTGACGATCTCGTTCGAGGTCAACGCCAATCTGCGCACCTGCTTCAACAATCGCGCTCTTATCGATGATTGCCTTACGAATGACTGCGCGATCGCCAATTTTGACTCCAGGCATCAAGACTGCGCCATCAATAAAAGCTCCGGCACCTACATAAACATCATAAGAAGTAACGGTGTGGTTAACGTGGCCACCAGCAATAATCGAACCAGCCCCAACAATTGAATCTTGAGCGATACCGTTTGCGCTGAACTTGGCAGGTGGCAGTGATGGTGGGTTGGTAAGTAGCGGCCATTCGCGGTTATAGAGATTAAAGATTGGATGGATAGAAACTAAATCCATATGCGCATCGTAGTAAGCATCGATGGAGCCCACATCGCGCCAGTAACCTTTATCGCGCTCAGTTGCGCCAGGAACTACATTGTTTTCAAAGTCGTAGACCTTTGCGACTCCGGCTTTTGTCAGCATCGGAATGATGTTGGCGCCTAAATCGTGGCGAGACTCTAAATCTTCAGAGTCAAGAATGAGCGCTTCTTCCATGACATCGCGTTTAAAGATGTAGTTACCCATCGAAACAAGTGCGAGGTCAGGGTGTCCTGGCATCGCAGGTGGGTTAGCCGGTTTTTCGTGGAATGCCTTAATAGAGATGCCATCTTCAGCTAATTCAATAACGCCAAACTCGTGAGCTTCAGAGCGAGCCATGCGAATTGCTGCGATGGTAATTCCGGCGCCAGTTTCCAGATGTTGCTCGAACATCTGGCTCGGATCCATCCGATAAACGTGGTCAGCGCCAAAGACCAGTACGTGATTTGGGTTCTCATCTTGAATCAAGTTGAAGTTCTGCAGGATTGCATCAGCAGAACCTGTGTACCAACGTGGTCCAAGGCGCTGCTGCGCTGGGACTGGAGTGATGTAATTTCCTAGAAGGGTCGACATGCGCCAAGTGGTAGTGATGTGGCGGTCGAGCGAGTGAGATTTATATTGAGTGAGCACTGCAATCTTGCGCATTTCAGCATTGACCAGATTTGAAAGTACAAAGTCAATCAGGCGATATGAACCACCAAATGGAACCGCGGGCTTGGCGCGATCTGCGGTCAGCGGCATCAATCGCTTACCTTCGCCGCCCGCAAGAACGATTCCTAGTGGAGTTTCAAAGCGAGCCATTGGAGAAGGCTACCCAAGATGATTCAATCTATCTAGAGCAAGACGATACCCTTGGAAGGTGAGCGCTACTCGTATTGGAATTGTCACTAAAGAGTGGCCACCAGCAGTCTATGGCGGTGCCGGCGTACACGTTGTCCAATTAACGCAGGCTCTTCGTGCAGTTTCAGGAATTGAAGTTGATGTCCACTGCTTTGGTGGAGCGCGCGCAGATGGCGCCTTTGGTTATGACACTCCTAGTGAATTCTCAAGTGCAAATCCTGCGCTACAGGCGATTGCAACAGATCTTCTGATTGCCAACAATCTTCACAACGTTGATGTCATCCATAGCCACACTTGGTATGCCAATATGGCTGGCCACACAGCTTCCCTTTTATATGGCACTCCACATATCGTCAGCGCTCACTCTCTTGAGCCGCTTCGCCCATGGAAGGCAGAACAATTGGGGGGTGGCTATCAGATTTCATCATGGGCCGAGAAAACTTCTTATGAAGCAGCTGCTGCCATCATTGCAGTCAGCGATGGAATGCGCGCAGATGTCCTTGCGGCATATCCCAGCGTTGATCCCAAGAAAGTTGTGACAATTCGCAACGGCGTTGATACCTCTAAATTTGCACCGAATAACAACCCAGCAGTTCTGCAAGAGTTCGGCATCACTGGGCGATACGCCATGTTCGTAGGACGCATCACTCGTCAGAAGGGGCTCGCACACTTACTGCGCGCATGGAAGAACGTTCCAGCAGAGTACGGACTGGTACTTGCCGCCGGCAGCCCAGATGAAGAGACTGTAGGTAACGAAGTTGCCGCGCTGATAGCAGAGCTGCAGGCAACTCGTTCTAATGTCTGGTGGATTAAAGAGATGCTCCCCCATGACAAGTTAACTGCCGCCCTTACCCAAGCAGATCTCTTCTTATGTCCTTCTATCTATGAACCACTAGGAATTGTTAACTTAGAAGCGATGGGATGCGAAACTGCAGTTCTGGCATCTCGAGTCGGTGGAATCCCAGAAGTTGTTTCACACCAAGAGACAGGAATTTTGGTTGATTACACCGCAGATCACTCACGCTTTGAAG
>JAIXPU010000021.1 GCA_027486075.1 Streptomycetaceae bacterium
AGTAAGTAACCAATACCGATAGCAACCTGAGTCCAAATGATTGCGCCTATTGCGTTCCAGGTTGAAAAAAGCTTACGTTCTAGATGCACAACGCCACAGACTGGATTAATCAGCGTGCGGGCAAAGGGAATGAAGCGACCGAAGATCAAAGCCTTTCGTGGACCGTATTTAAGTAACCATTTCTCGGTGGTGTTGACCATCTTCTGGTTAAAGAAACGGCTATCTGGGCGATCAAAGAAGCGGCGCCCGTACTTCTTACCAAACCAATACCCAACTTCACCGCCGACAATTGCAGCAACTGGAGCTAGCGCGAAGAGCCAAGGCGCTGAAAGTTTGGCGTCTCCCAATACTGCCGAGCCCGCACCCGATGCTGCGATACCTGCAAGGAAGACAACTTCTCCACCTGGAAATACCAAACCAATTAATAAGCCTGTCTCCATGAAGATGATCGCCAAAACTCCGATAAGACCGAGAGTTGAGACCACCGCAGAGGCATCAAATAGGTTGGTAATGAATTCCATACCCGTGAGGATAAGGTACGTGCCGTGATTGCGCATCCAACTGGGGAATTTCGTAACGAGAAATATCGCCCACAGTTTCACTTTACACCAGACCGCAATTGGATGAATGACCCAAATGGCTTGGTCTATTACAAAGGCAAATATCACCTCTTCTTTCAACATAACCCGCAGGCAAATGACTGGGGCAATATGTCGTGGGGACATGCAACAAGTACTGATCTCTATAACTGGCAAGAAGAACCTGTTGCAATCGCCTGCACACCAACCTCAGGAATCTTTTCAGGTAGCGCAGTTGTAGATATCAATAACACAAGCGGGTTTGGCACAACAGATAATCCACCAATAGTTGCGATCTATACCGAGCATCAAAATGATGAAAGCAATCAATCTCAGTGTCTCGCATTTAGCGTTGATGAAGGCGCCACCTTTACTAAATATGAAGGTAACCCAGTACTCGATATCAACGCCAAGAACTTTCGAGATCCAAAGGTGCAGTGGATTGATAACCAGTGGATTATGACCGTGGCGCTGGCCAATGATTACAAGATCTCTTTCTATTCATCCCCTGATCTAAAGAGCTGGACCCACCTCAGCAACTTCGGCCCAGCTGCTGAAATTGGTGGCGTATGGGAATGCCCAGACTTGATTCAATTTGAAGACAAATGGGTTCTACTTGTTTCACTTAACCCAGGTGGTTACCAAATTGGCTCAGGCACTCAATACTTCATTGGACAATGGAACGGTAAAGAATTTATCGCCGACGATCTGCAGACAAGATGGCTTGATTACGGCCGCGACAATTATGCAGGTGTCACATTTTCAAACGCACCAGAAGGCAAAAAGATATTTCTCGGATGGATGAGCAACTGGCACTATGCCGGCAAAGTTCCAACCGATCCATGGCGCAGCGCAATGACGCTACCGCGCGAGCTTTCACTACAAGGCGATCGCATTATTCAAACTCCAGTCATTCACCCCTATGGTTTTCCTGAAGTTTCCTTTACAACCCAAGAAGGTGCAATCCGCATCTGCGAAAGCGATCAGCGCTATGTTGAAATCGGTGTGCGCAACCAGAAGTTATATGTAGATTCATCGCACGCATGGAATGATTTGGATGCACCGACGCTGCAAGAGATTGCAATCGAAAAAGGCGAGCTTGATATTCGCGTGATTGTTGATCGCGGTTGCGTTGAAGTCTTTGCAGCCGGCGGCAAGGTCGTGTTGACCAACTTGGTCTTCGTTGAGACCGCCCTAACCTCAGTTGCGCCCTTTACTGGCGCCAACAACCTCAAGGTCGCAGGGCTGCAAACCACCCACGCGTAAACTGCAAAAATCTGCAAAAAAGCGTTGTAAGAGCGTTACTGCCCAACCCTTCAATCCCCACAAGCCTGGCTTTATCGTTTTCCCACAGTCGGCCAACCTAGGACGCCGGCTAACCCTCGAAAGGAAACACTTCATATGAAGAAGTCAATGAAACTCGGAGCAATTGCTCTAGCTTCAACGCTTTCCTTGTCAGTGATTGCATTTGCGACACCTGCAAATGCAGAAACCTGCCCAAGAAAAGCGACAGTAACAATGCTTGGAACAATCAAGCCTGAAATTCAGGATCAGTTCCTTGCAACAGTTGCTGAATACAACAAGTCACAAAACTGCTACACAGTTAAGTCAGTTCCTGGCGATCGCAAGCTCACATTCCTTCAGAACGTGACACCTATGTATGCAGCCAAGAATGCACCAACAATCATGTACACACTTCAAGAGATTCCAGATATGGCCGACAAGGTTTTGGATCTCAAGACAACACGTCTTGCACGTCTTGTCTCAAAGAGCCTCCTTGCATCAGGTAACGTCAACGGACGTCAAGTTGGTGTTCCATCAACAGCTGAAGCATTCGGACTTCTTTACAACAAGAAGGTTCTCGATAAGGCTGGCGTAGATCCATCAAAGATCACAACTCGCGCAGAACTCGAAGCAGCTTTCAAAAAGGTTGAAGCAGCAGGCAAGAAGCCACTTCACTTCTCAGCAATCTGGTGGTCACTTGGTGCACACTTCACAAACATCTTCCACACAAATGTTGGAAAGACAAAAGAAGCACGCCTACAGGGCTTGGATGATCTCGTAGCTGGAAAAGCAAACCTTGCAAATAACGGTACATTTAAGAACTGGGTAGCAACCATGGATCTTCTTAAGAAGTACAACGCTGGCAAGGTAAATCTCACAGATACCGAATATGACGCTTCAATCGCTAACCTTGCAGGTGGCGACTTCGGATTCATGTTCCAAGGTAACTGGACAGAGCCAAACTTGATCACAGCCTCAAAGGGCGATGATTTCGGAATCATGCCTCTACCAATTAGCAACAACGCTAAGGATTACGGCAACGATTCAATTCCTGTTGGTGTTCCTGGCTACTTCATGATCGATGCACAGCAGTCATCAAAGTGGCAGCAAAAGGGTGCAATCGACTTCCTTACCTGGCTCTACACATCTCCAGCAGGACAGAAGCGCGTAGCTGGTCCAGTTGAAGAAGGCGGCATGAGCTTCATCCCTGTCTACAAGGGCTTCAAGATCGAGCCAAAGACTTACATGGCGAAGGAAATTTCAAAATTTGCTTCAGCAGGTAAGACTCTTGACTGGATGAACTCTTACTACCCAGCTGGCCTCCAAGAGGAAGTTGGAAAGGTATCTATGCAGCAGTACTTCACCGACAAGATCAGCGCAGCTGAACTTGCTAAGGCGATTGAAAATGCATGGAAGGGCAAGCCAAAGACTTGGCGTGGAGAAGCTGCTTAATTGCACTTCCACCACTTTAAAGTCTAAAAAGAAGTAAATAGAATCATCCCGAGGCGAGGAAACTCGCCTCGGGATGATTTCACTTAGGAAGGGAGATTCGAGTGACTCGCACAAGATCCATAAAGAAATTTATGAAGTTTGCTGGCGTACCACTTGCTATCTTCATCATCGTTCTCGTAGTCCCCTTTGTTAATGGTTTCTATTACTCATTTACAGATTGGGATGGTTTCAAAGCAACCAAGTTAGTTGGATTTGCTAATTACACAGAATCATTTGAAGATCCAAGATTCTGGTCAACCCTAAAATTCACAGCTCTTTTTGTAGTGGTATCACTTATTTTGGTTAACGCAGTTGCTTTTGGGCTAGCGCTCATCGTTACCTCAAAACTCAAAAGCAAAAATTTCTTGCGCACCTTCTTCTTTGTACCAAACCTTATTGGTGGCGTCATCCTCGGTGTTATTTGGCAATTCATCTTCAATAGCGCACTCGTTGCACTTGCCGAAAAATATGACTGGGAGATGTTTAAAGAATCCTGGTTACAAGATACAAACAAGGCATTCTGGGCGCTGATCATCGTCACCATCTGGCAATCATCTGGCTACATGATGATTGTTTACATTACCGGGCTCATCTCAATTGAAAATGACGTTATCGAAGCCTCGCAAATCGATGGCGCTTCACCAGTGCGTACGCTCTTTTCAATCAAGATTCCTCTTATGGCGCAGGCCTTCACGATTGCGCTCTTTTTGACGCTACGAAGTGGTTTTATGGCCTACGACGTCAACGTAGCTCTTACCGGCGGTGGACCATTCCGCACAACTGAGTTGATTTCACTTCATATCTTTGAAGATGCTTTCGCTGAAGGCGACTTCGGTACCGGCCAGGCTAAAGCGGTCATTATGTTCTTAGTCGTTGCCCTGGCAGCTCTTGTCCAAGTATCAATCTCAAAGAGATACGAGGTGCAACGATGAACACTCGCGCACGCTGGGGCAAGAGAGTCACGTTTTGGGTCGGGCTCATTCTCGCCTTTGCCTACTTCTTCCCATTCTTCTTGGTCTTTGTTAACTCAGTGAAGTTGAAGTACGACATCCTGGCAAACCCATTGGCTTTCCCAGCGCCAATTACTTGGGATAACTTCCAGCAAGCTTTAACGAAGATGGAATTTTTCCGCTCCCTGACTAACTCACTCATCATCACAGTCTTGAGCGTTTCACTGCTCATCGTCTTCTCTTCCATGCTTGCCTACTACTTGGCGCGCACCAAGACGAAGTCATCAAAGTATATCTTCTTAGGGCTTGTTGCTTCGATGATTGTTCCCTTCCAAGCTTTGATGATTCCATTTATGGCGCTCTTTGCTCCATTTGTTTCCTGGAACAATCGCGCCTCCCTTGTCTTCTTCTACATTGGCTTCGGAGTCGCACTTTCCACATTTTTATATCACGGCTTTATCACTACCATTCCGACCGAAATTGATGAGGCAGCATCGATTGATGGCGCCTCCGATATGGTGGCATTCTGGAAAATTATCTTCCCAATGATGCGGCCAATAACTGCGACCGTTGCAATCATTAACGCTTTGTGGATCTGGAACGACTTCCTCTTGCCGCGCCTTGTGCTGACAAGAGAGACACAGACGCTACCCCTATCCACCTATCTCTTCTTCGGACAGTATTCAATCGAATACGGGCAAGCGATGGCAGGGCTTGCGCTAGCTGTTATCCCAATTGTGATCTTCTATCTCATCCTGCAAAGACAGTTCATTTCAGGTATTTCACAAGGCGCCGTTAAGTAACTAGTTAATCTTTAATACTGATTGGCGCACAACCAATTC
>JAIXPU010000006.1 GCA_027486075.1 Streptomycetaceae bacterium
TCACCGATTTTGGAGGCGCTGGAAGAACAAGTTGTATTGCTGCGCCTGCTCGGAGATGCTCATTCCACAGTGCACGTAACAATTGGCAGCGAACAAGCAGATAGCAGCTTGCAGACAACGTCACTTGTGACAGTGGGATATGGCTCAGATGCTTCGCTCGGAATTCTAGGACCTACTCGCATGGATTACGCCAGCTCAATTGCAGCAGTTTCAACAGTTGCTCGCTATGTCGGCCGTTTTATTACAGAGGGCGCTAAGTAATGGCTGACTATTACGATCTTCTTGGAATAGATCGCGGCGCTTCTCAGGATGAGATTAAGAAGGCTTATCGCAAGATTGCGCGCGAACTTCATCCCGATGTAAATCCAGATCCTGAAGTTCAGAATAAATTTAAAGAGGTAACCGCTGCCTACGATGTCTTAAGTGATGCCCAGAAGCGTCAGCAATATGACATGGGTGGGCAAGGTTTTGGTGGGGGTTTTGGCGGGGGATTCGGTGGCGGCGGCTTTAGCGACATCATGGATGCATTCTTTGGTGGCGGCGGAAATCGCGGACCACGTCCACGTATGCGCCAAGGTCAAGATGCGCTGATTCGTATTGAGGTAGATCTCAATGAAGCCTGCTTTGGTAGAGATCGCGATATCACTCTCGAATCAGCAGTTGTCTGCACCAAGTGCGAAGGACAAGGAACTGCCAATAACTCTGCGCCATCTATGTGTCCTGTCTGTAAGGGGCGCGGTGAAACTCAGTTTGTTCAGAAATCATTCTTGGGCCAGGTAATGACTTCTAGACCGTGCAATAACTGTTCTGGGTACGGCAGCGTCATTACAGATCCATGTCGTGAATGTGCTGGCGATGGACGGGTTCGCGCGCGCCAGACTATTAGCGTCAAAGTTCCGGCAGGCGTTGAAACAGGAAATCGCATTCAGCTCGCTGGTCGCGGCGAAGTAGGCGCTGGCGGCGGTCCCGCCGGTGATCTCTATGTTGAAATTGTTGAGAAGGAACATGAGTTCTTACTTCGCGATGGCGATAACTTACATGTGGCCATTGAAGTCTCAATTGCTGCGGCCTCTCTCGGCACAACCGTTAACGTGGAAACTCTTGATGGTCCAGTAAAGGTTGATATCAAGGCTGGTACCCAGAGCGGTTCGATGCTCTCTGTTAAAGGTAAGGGAATGACGCGTCTGCGCAGCACCCACCGCGGAGATTTAATCGTCCACGTGGATGTAGCAACGCCACAGAAGTTAAGCCGCGATCAAGAGAAGCTTTTAAAGGAATTTGCGCAATCACGCGGTGAGCGCGATGGCGATGTCAAGATTAAGGGCCACCGCGAAGGTTTGTTCTCTAAATTCAGAGATGCCTTCGGCCGCTAATGCTGAGCCTCTTCTTTGTAGAAGATCTTCCTACTGAGGTAGGCCAGATCTACGAATTCGAAAACGAGGATTCTGCCCATGCAGTTCGAGTACTTCGTATCGGCACCGGCGAAATCTTCAATCTCTCTGATGGAGCAGGTCGCTGGTCACGCGTTCAAGTTGTGACTGTGGGCAAGAAATCTGGACAGGTAAAGGTCTTGGAAAGTGGCTATCAAGAAGCGTTGGGCGTTAGCTTCACTGTTATTCAAGCAATTCCAAAGGGCGATCGCATCAAGGAAACTATTGAGCTCTGCACTGAAGGCGGCGTAGATCAAATTGTGATGTGGAAAGCGGCGCGGAGCATCGGTAAATCTGATGACAAGATCGAAAAGCTTCAGGTCACAGCGCGTGAAGCAAGTAAGCAATCACGTCGTTATCGTATTCCGCAGGTGGCGGGAGTAGCTTCAACCAATCATGTAGTTGATGAAATCGCTAAAGCTGATCTGGCGATTGTCTTTCACGAATCTGCAACACAGAAGGTCTCTGAGCTAGTTCAACCAGGTTGTCGCAACGTTGTGATCATCATCGGCCCAGAGGGTGGGCTCACAGATGAAGAGGTCAACCTTTTTGCTGAAAGTGGCGCCAAGGTCGCTCTGATGGGCCGTCCGGTACTTCGCTCGGCACATGCTGGCTTGGCAGCGCTTGCCGCGGTCAACACCGCCCTTTCCGTGTGGTGATTTCACACCAATACCGCTAGATTTTCATCCATATGGAACGCCTTTTAATTACGGTCCCACCAGCCATTCCGATGGTTTCACTCGTCGGAGCTAATGATGCAAATATGTTGGCAATCGAGGCGGCCTTTCCTTCAGTAAATGTCACAGTTCGCGGTAACGAGATCACTCTTCGCGGGCCACATATCGATTGCATCGCTATGGAGAAACTCATCAACGAGATGGCAGTTGTTATTCGCTCCGGGCAAGCGCTCACAGTTGATGCAGTCAAGCGTTCTATTGCCATGTTGGAAGCAGAACCTACGCAGAGCCCTGCGGAAGTTCTCTCGCTCAATATCGTCTCTAATCGCGGTCGCACCATCAGACCGAAGACAGCAAATCAGAAGCTCTATGTCGATGCCATTGAAGAGAACACCATCACATTTGGTATTGGACCTGCTGGAACTGGAAAGACCTATTTAGCGATGGCTAAGGCTGTTGCAGCTCTTCAAGCGAAGAAGGTAAATCGCATCATCTTGTCTCGCCCAGCTGTTGAAGCGGGCGAAAAGCTGGGATTCTTACCAGGCACGTTGGGTGAAAAGATTGATCCCTATCTGCGCCCACTCTTTGATGCGCTCCACGACATGATTGATGTCGAGGCAATTCCACGCTTGATGCAGACTGGCGTCATTGAAGTTGCTCCGCTGGCATTTATGCGCGGTCGCACACTCAATGATGCATTCATTATCTTGGATGAAGCGCAGAACACCACTCCTGAACAGATGAAGATGTTCCTTACCCGCCTTGGCTTTGGTTCCAAGATGGTAATCACTGGCGATATCACACAGACCGATTTGCCAAATGGACAACGTTCTGGACTTGGCGTCATCCGCGATATTTTGGGCGGGGTTGCCGATATCTCATTTATGAATTTCACCGCCGAAGATGTTGTCCGCCATCGCTTGATTGGTGACATCGTTAAGGCATACGACACATTTGAGGCGACTAAATCAGTCCCTCGCCCAATCCGCAACAACTAATTACATATGACCGTTGAACTAGTAAATCGCTCTGGCGCTTTGGTGCCTGAAACCCAGATGCATACTCTCCTTAACTTTGGCATCGACTATATGGAGCTCAATCCTGAGTGTGAAATTTCTCTGACCTTTGTCGATCCACAAGAGATGGAAGAACTTCATATCAAGTGGATGGATGAAGCTGGCCCAACCGATGTACTTTCATTTCCGATGGATATGCCTGAGAAAAAAGGCGATATCGTGACGCTCGGAGATATTGTGATTGCACCAGCAGTTGCAGCTAAGCAAGCGTTAGACGCAGGTCATAGCACTGAACATGAAATCTATATATTGGCCACCCATGGCCTCTTACATATCCTCGGCTATGACCATGCCGATCCTGACGAGGAAAAAGTTATGTTCGCCCTACAAGAGAA
>JAIXPU010000003.1 GCA_027486075.1 Streptomycetaceae bacterium
TGCGGGCCCATAGCTCAGCCTGGTTAGAGCGCTTCCCTGATAAGGAAGAGGTCGGTGGTTCAAGTCCACCTGGGCCCACCCGTTCTAATACGGGGACCTAGCTCAATTGGTAGAGCACCGCCTTTGCAAGGCGGGGGTTAGGGGTTCGATTCCCCTGGTCTCCACTGAAATCCGCTGGCAATAGCCGGCGGATTTTTTAATTCTCGCTCTTAGTTCCGATACTCAACCAGATAAGAGCAGCGCTCACGATTGCAAGGCCAATAAATGAGACGGTAGTGAGTGATTCATTCAAGAGTGTAATTCCAAGAACTGTTGCAGTCAGCGGTTCAGCCAGAGCCAGGGTTCCAGCAGAGCTCGGACTCATTTTACGTAGCCCATAAAGCTGGAAAATATTGGCAACAGCCATTCCTACAGAACCTAGATAGAGCACCACAAGCACTCCACGAATAGATCCGAGCCAACTTAGGTCCTCTGAAATTAACAACGGAGTGAGGAAAAGTGAGCCAATTAGATATGCAGTTGCTGCTAATTCGGTCGGGTTTTCATGGTTGCGCATGGCAACCTTGGTGGCGTTGACATAGATTGCTACCGATAATCCGGCGCCAAATGCCATGAATACTCCAAGGGTGCTCTCCACTTTAATTTCACCTGAGAAGCGAAGCGCTAGACCAAAGATTGCCAGTGATGTTGCAGCAAACCAGAGAGCCGAGAATTTCTCATGAAAGATAATCGCGCTCAATATTCCAGTAAAGATTGGGATACAGCCAACAGCTAATAGCGTGCTGAGCGCCACCCCATTGCTTGTAGTGGCTGAGAAGAAGAAGGGTTGAAAGGCGGCTGCACCAACTGCCATAAAGAAGACAGATTTCTTCTTCGCATGCACGAAGACGTTGGTGCGTTTGCCACCAAAGACTGGCATAAAGATCAGAAGTAGTACCGCGCCAATAGCAAGACGTCCGATACCGAGAGCGGACCCACCAGCGTTTTCAGGTGCATAGGCAATTGCGGTGCCAACGGTTCCAAAGAGGATTGCGCTCGTTAAGACTTTAAATGCAGGAGCGTGGCTACTCAACTTGACCCCCTGAAACGAACACAGTGGATTCTAAAGGGGAGCAGTGAGTTAAACCTAATTAAATAACTGCGCGATTTTATAGTAGATAGGAATTCCCAAAATTAAGTTAAATGGGAATGTAATTCCTATGCTCGACATCAGCGCCAACGTGGGGCTTGCGGTCGGTAGGGCGACAGCTACAGCGGCAGGGGCTGCAATATATGAAGCGCTGGCAGCCAAGATTCCTAACATCGTTGCACCACCAACGCTCATGCCAATGAGTGATCCTGCAGTAACGCCAATAAATCCGCTTAAGAGTGGGAAGAAGATTCCAAAGGCAGCAAGGGGAGCTCCAACCTTTCTAATCTCTGAAAAGTTACTTCCCGCTAAATAACCAAGATGGAGCAGGAAGAGAACTAAGAAACCATTTAATAGTTCAACGAAGAATGGGCTAACTTTCATGTAACCCTCATTGGAAGTGATTAAACCGATGGCAAGTCCACCTGCCAAAAGCAGCACGGTTTTTCCGAGGAGTACTTCTTTAAGAGTGCTAGACCAACGTACCTTTGTGGTCAACGAACGTGAAGCTAAGAAGATACCGACAATCAACCCAGGAATTTCTAGAAGAGTTAAGAGCGCTGGTGCGTATCCTTCAACGAAAACGTTATTGCTTTCGAGAAAGAGAAGCCCTGCCGAAAACGTGACGAGTGAAGTTGAACCGTAATGAGCTGCAATCGAGCCACGATCAACATCGTTGAGAACCTTAATGAGTTTGAGCGTGAAGAAGGCTAGGAGCGGAATCAAGATTCCACAGGCAATCGTGGTGAGCGCAGGTGTTGCTAGCTCAGAGAGTGAAGACGTTTTGAGTGAGTGGCCGCCTTTGAGCCCAATTCCAAAGAGTAAGTAAGTAGATAGGAACGCATAGATTGCATCTGGCACTCGGACATCGCTCTTGATGCGAGCTGCCAGGAAGCCGAAGATAAAGGTGAGCACGCCAACGGATGTCAGGTTCGCTTGCGCGATAGACCATGAACTCATGAACGCCCCTTTACCAATATCACAGCGCAGAAGAGGGAATCGTTCAAAATCTTCACGGGGACAGCGTAATCTGTGCCCATGACTTCAACAGCAACGCTACATACAACTCTTGGCGATATCGTCATTGAACTTTTCCCAAACCACGCACCAAAGACCGTAGAAAACTTCGTTGGTCTTGCAACTGGTAGCAAAGAGTGGTCTGACCCACGTACGGGTAAGAAATCAAATGAAAAACTCTACGATGGAACAATATTCCACCGCGTTATCAGCGGTTTCATGATTCAAGGTGGAGATCCACTCGGTCAAGGTTTTGGTGGACCGGGATATCAATTCGCAGATGAATTCCATGGCGAGCTTCAATTCGATCGCCCGTATATTTTGGCGATGGCGAATTCGGGTCCTGGAACAAATGGTTCACAGTTCTTTATTACCGTTGCGGCAACTGCTTGGCTTAACCGCAAGCACACCATTTTCGGCGAAGTAAAAGATGCAGCTTCACAAGCTGTCGTTGACAAGATTGCTACAACACCAACAGGTGCACAAGATAAGCCTGTTACACCAGTTGTAATCAATAGCGTCACTATCGCCTAATTGCTGTAAGCGCATGAAGCAGCGTTCCACAGTACTTACGATCATCACAGTTATCTGTGGTTTTTATCTGTACGAACTCTTTGATTCAGGAATCATCGGAACGTTTGCTCTCATCAGCACTGAATACCTGCAGCAATCAAATCAGTGGTATCGCCTCGTCACTGTCGCACTCGTGCACGATAACTCGAACTCGATTCCGATTCACCTAGCTTTCAATATGTTAGCGCTTCACTCATTGGGCTCTCCCATTGAAAAACTGTTAGGTCGTGCGCGATTCTTGGTGATCTTCTTTGGCTCGCTGATTTTTGCATCTCTCTTTTCAGCGCTGAACTTGGGCTATAACGGTTATTCAATCGGTGTATCTGGCGCAGTCTTTGGTCTCTTCGGTGCGTGGATAGCAATCGGTCGCAAAGTTGGCGGAGATATCCGCAGCACCTTGGTCATCATTGCTATCAACTTTGCACTGGGGTTCACCATTGGCGGAGTCGATTGGCGCGCACATCTAGGCGGCCTTATTGCAGGCTTTGTGATTACGAAGTTATTGCTGCTTAACGCTTCTAAGAAGAATCTGGGCGACGTCGAGAACTTCGACATCTGATTGGCGCGCGACCATTCCGTCGCCAACCATCACGCGGCAGAATGGGCAAGCAACTGCAACTTCTTCTGCCCCAGTATCAATAGCTTCATCGACGCGGTTGAGATTGATACGCGTACCAATCTTCTCTTCCATCCACATACGGCCACCACCACCACCACAGCAGAATGAACGTTCTTTATTACGTGGCATCTCTTCAACATCGCAACCACTTGCCTCTAGCAGTTCACGAGGTGGTGCATAGATCTGATTGTGGCGACCGAGATAACAAGGATCGTGATAAGTCAGCTTCTTATCTGACTTGTGTGGGCTTGGCTTAAGGCGACCTTCTTTAATCAGAGTGTTAAGAAGTTGTGTGTGGTGCAACATCTCAAGTTCAAAGCCGCTCTGTGCGTAGTCGCGACCAATGGTTGTAAAGCAATGAGGGCAGGTAACAACCACTTTCTTCTTACCCTTAGGACGACCAGCAAAGGTCTCATTAAATGTTGCAATATTCTCTTGGGAAAGAATTTGATATAAAAATTCATTTCCAGAACGACGCGCTGGATCTCCAGTACAGGTTTCGCGCTTGCCTAAAACTGCGAAGTTAACGCCTGCCATATGTAAAAGTTCTGCGACAGCCTTGGTTGTCTTCTTCGCACGTTCTTCATATGCGCCTGCGCAACCAACCCAGAATAGGTACTCAACATCTTCTGGAAGTTCACCGCTCACAACTTTGACTGGGAAATCACACTCTGCGATCCAACCTTCACGATCTTGCTTATTTGCACCCCAGGGATTTCCAGCTTTTTCTAGATTTCTAAATGTTCCACCGAGCTCTGCTGGAAACTCTGATTCAACCAATACTTGGAAGCGGCGCATATTGACGATGTGATCGACATGCTCGATATCAACGGGGCACTCTTCTACGCAGGCGCCACATGATGTACATGACCATAAAACATCGGGTGTAATTGGACCGTTCTCACCAACAAGGTTTTCGCTTTCAACAACGTTAGACATGGCGTGATCACGCATCGCCATGATCAGAAGCTTTGGTGAAAGTGGCTTATCGGTATGCCAGGCAGGACATTGGGATTGGCAGCGACCACATTCGGTACAGCTGGTCATATCCAGCAGACCCTTCCAGGAAATATCGCCGCGTGTTCCGATGCCAAAGACATCATCTTCTGCTGGGTCTTCGAAGTTAACCGGCTTTCCTTTAGAGAGCATTTCAGGAAGTGCGCCGAGTGCAGGCTGATCGATATTGCGCTTGTAATAGATATTGAAGAATGCCAAAAAGCGGTGCCAAGCAATTCCCATCGACAGGTTTGCTGCGATGACGATAAACCAAGTCATCGATGTAACAATTTTGAGAGTTGCAACGATAACTATTGCATTCTCAATCGCTGCCTGTGACCAGGAATCAAAGAAGAGAACTGCGGGCCACGAAATTGCATAGTGCCAGTTCCATGACTCTTTACCAGCGAGTGCGCCTTCTAGCCCGCGAAGTGCGAAGACGCAGAAGACGATTGCGAGAATGGTTGCTTCAACGTAATACGCCTTACCCATTCCGGATCCGCTAAAGCGATTAAGCATACGAAAGCGAGTTACTTGGCGAATTCCGATGAGTGCAACGATGCTGATTCCGGTAAGAGCAGCGATAACTTCTGAGAAGAGTTCGTAAAGAACAAAGTGGCCAATGATGGGAAGAGCAAAGTCAGGTTTAATTACTTGACCGTATGCAGTGACCAAAGTGCCAAAGAGTGCGCCGAAGCCGATCATGACAAACCAGTGAGCAATTCCAGTTCCGGTGAAGTTGAGCATCTTGGTGTGGCCCAAAACTTCTTTCAGCATATTTTTTAAGCGGGCAGATTTATTACCGCTACGGGTTGGATCTGGTTGCTGCTTCTTATATAAAGAGATGAGATGGCGAACGCGAACTGCAAGGAAAACGAGAGCGATAGCTGTAATGAGAAAAGAGATGCTTGCTAGCGCTAAGTTCATAAGCGCTAGGGTAGAACTATCGCCACTTAGTTGCTAGTGAGAAACCAACTGCGATGAAGCTAAATCCGATAATCATGTTCCATGCACCAATTCCTGGAATTGGATATGAAGTCTGGCTGATGTAGAAAACAACAATCCAGAACAAGCCGATAAGGAAATTGGCAACCATTACAGGAGCAAGCCATGAAGGGCTCTCGAGGAGCGGTGACTCTTCCTCCATGTGGTGCTGTTCTTCGTGAGCGTGCTGCTCTTGAACCTTCTTACGCAATTTCGACTTTGGCATGGGGCCTAGGTTACAGCACAATTACGGTATGGCTCGAATCCTCGTCATCGATAACTATGACTCCTTCGTCTTCAACTTGGTGCAATACCTTGCGCAGTTGGGTTCTGAGTGCACGGTAGTTCGCAATGATGAAGTTGAGGCGAGCGAGGCGGCAAAGTACGACGGAGTCCTGATCTCACCGGGGCCAGGAACGCCCGATAAGGCTGGCGTCAGTATTGCGATGATTAAGTTCTGCGCTGAAAATTCAATTCCACTCTTTGGCGTTTGTTTAGGACATCAAGCAATCGGTGAAGCATTTGGCGCAACTGTCTCTCGCGCACCAGAGTTGTTACACGGAAAGACATCGCAAGTCATTCACAACTCACATGGCGTACTTACAAACCTTCCATCACCATTTACTGCAACTCGCTATCACTCGCTGGCCGTTGAACGTGAAACCGTTCCTGACGTTCTTGAGATTACCGGTTCAACTGAATCAGGTGTTGTGATGTCGATGCGCCATAAAACTCTGCCAATCGAGGGCGTGCAATTTCACCCAGAGTCTGTGCTGACTGAGCACGGACATCAGATGTTGGCTAATTGGTTAGTGACTTGTGGTGATGCAGATGCGCCACGTCGCGCGGTTGGGCTTTCGCCAGTTGTGGGTAGCGCTAAGTAGTTTTAGGGCTTGCGATTGATAGTAATCGTGACTGAGTTACCGATTGTCTGCGCCATTCCTGAATCTGGCGCTTGTCTAATAACAACACCTTCTGGTTGCGCTGCGTCATAGTCGTAGAACTCTTTAATCAAGAATCCTGCCTGAATCAAAATTGTCTTCGCTTGAATTGCTTCAATCCCAATCAAATTAGGCACGGTAACTTCACCGCTAGCAATTGTCAGAATTACCGAACTACCAGCTTCGGTAACAGATCCAACTGGTGGAAGTACTTCTAGAACTGTTCCTTGTGGTTGATCTGATGGCATCGCCACGGTCTGTGAAACCAATAAGCCAACTGCGGTAAGCGCAGAACGAGCATCAATCAGCGACATACCAATCAAGTCATCGGGAACGATCGCATCTCCTGGTCCATCTGAAACAGTGAGGGTTACAGTCGAACCCGCACTTAAACGAGTCGTTGCCAGTGGGTTTTGGCTGGCCACGCGATCGCGCGGAATTACGCCATCGTGAGCTCGTTTGATGATGATTGTGTAATCAGAGAGCAGCGCTCGCGACATCTCTTCACTTAAGCCCACAACGTTGGGCAACATAGGAGCAGAGTTATTTGGATTTCCGCTCATTGCGAGCCCTGTAATTGCAATAGCGATCGCGGCAAAGAATGAACCACCCCACGCAATTGCAGCGCGACGAGACATCAGAGGCTTCTTCGGAAGTTGCGTCGTGATCTCTTGACCTGCGCGCGCCTTGGCGATGTCATCGAGCATCTCTTGCGCGCTCTGATAACGATCTTCTGGTTTCTTAGCTAGCGCAACCGCGAGAATGATCTCAATACCTTCTGGCAAAGTCTTATCAATCGACCGGGCAAGTGGTGCGGTACTTGATGCATGCTGAAGTGCGATGGATACAGGTGTTTCACCAGTAAATGGTGGAGTGCCAGTGAGTAGTTCAAAAAGTAGGCAACCAGTTGAGTAAATATCGCTTCGCGAATCAGCTGGTTCGCCCACTGCTTGTTCAGGTGAAAGATATTGCGCAGTACCAACGACGTTCCAAGTACTTGTGAGCGTTGCACCTAAATCATCCATGGCACGGGCGATACCAAAATCCATCACCTTGACATCACCGTTATTGGTAATCATGACATTCGCTGGTTTGATATCGCGGTGCACAATCTGTTGGCGATGAGAGTATTCAAGTCCGGCGAGAATTCCTTCAGCGATTTCTAAAGCGCGCGCTAAAGGTAACTTTTCGCCTTGATGGATGAGTTCGCGCAATGTGTGGCCAGAAACTAACTCCATCACTATGTAAGGAGCTGGCTCTTCTCCAGAGTCATAGACAGCAACAATTGCTGGGTGGTTAAGGCCGGCTGCAGCCTTTGCCTCTTTGCGAAAGCGCGCAACGAAGTTTGGATCTTTCGCTAAATCACTACGAAGGATTTTGACTGCTACTTCGCGTGAAAGTCTCTGATCTTGGGCGATATAGACATCGGCCATTCCACCAGTGCCAATCATCTGACCCAATTGGTAGCGCCCGCCGAGCAATGAATTCATCATCCAGCTGCTCCAATCGTTTCAAAGGTATCTGGTTGCTTCTCTTCGACTATATCGGCAATAACGAGAGTGACGTTATCCGGTGCACCATTTATATAAGTGGCATCAACGAGAGCAGCAACAGCGGCATCTCGATCCTTGCCCTTAAGGAGCGATTTAATCTCTTTCTCAGTCAATACTGATGAGAGCCCATCGCTACAGATCAAGAAACGGTCTCCCAGCTTCACATCGATTACTGGAAGCGGAACTTCGATATTTCCTTCACCCATCAATACTTGAGTAAGAACAGATCTCTGTGGGTGAGTTGCGATATCTGACTCTGAAATTGCGCCCTGGTTAAGCAGCTCTTGGATTACGGTGTGGTCAACGCTCAATTGATCAAAAGAGCTGCCACGTAAGCGATAGGCGCGAGAATCTCCGATATGTAAGAGCGCAACTGATTCGCCGCGCAAAAGTAAAGAAGTAAGAGTTGTTCCCATACCTGACAGAGCTGGATTCTCTTCAACTGCGTTCTTTAGTGATTGATCTGCCTCTTGAATCGCCTGCAAGTAAAGATCGTCAGCTGATTCTTCATCAATATCTGGATGTGTAAAGACTTGGGCAGATTGCACAAGAGTTTTGATGGCAAGTGATGATGCAACTTCGCCAGCGGCATGTCCGCCCATTCCATCGGCCACAGCAATTAAATTCTTTGCAGCAAGAGCGCTATCTTCATTGCCACTTCGCACCAGGCCAACTGCTGAACGCGCAGATGTTGCGAAGTAGTAGGCGGCCATGTGGGTAAGCCTAATCTCTTTGCTACTCTCGGTCGCATGCAGATCTATGCTCATCGCGGCGCCAGCGCCGATTTCCCAGAGCTGACTTTGGCTGCCTACGAAGGCGCGGTGGCGCAGGGGGCCGATGGCTTTGAATGCGATCTGCGATTAACTAAGGATGAAGTGCCGGTGCTCTGGCATAACGCATCAATGCTCGAACGCGCTGGCAACCCTGGCCTGATTGCGGAGATGACCTTTGCCGAAGTTTCGCGGGCATACCCACAGATTCTTACCTTGGCTGAATTTTTAGATTTTGCAGTGAGCAATAAGAAAGGTGTGCTCCTGGAAACAAAGCACCCCGTCATTTCCGGAAATCGCATCGAAGAGGTGATTGCACAAACTCTCGCGACAACTTCTGGAATTGCATCCATCGATGTTTCGGTAATGTCATTTAGTTGGTTTGCGATAGAAAAGATGAAGCGCGTAGATCCATCTATTCATACAACTTTCCTGATGCACAAACACACTAGCTGGCTACAAGCAAAGCTATCTTCAGCTGCTGCGATTGGACCCGGAATTAATGAATTACGCGAAGAGCCCATCAGGGCCAAGCGCATCAAGGATTTAGGGCGCTCGCTCAATGTCTGGACCGTCAATGAAGATAGCGATATCAAACTTTGCGAGAAGGTCGGCGTCGATATTCTCATCACAAATAAGCCGGCACATGCACGAGAGGTACTCAGGTATCCTTAACCAGTGAGCAACCCGGAAAGCCA
>JAIXPU010000054.1 GCA_027486075.1 Streptomycetaceae bacterium
ATCTTCTTAGCCATCAGCGTTGTTGTTAAGCCCTCTCCACCATCGGCAAACTTCTTAAGCCACGTTCAAGGTGCCATTGTAGGTAAGCAGTTACCAAACCACTAGCCTCTCGGCGATGGCGTAATTCGCTATTTTGCGCAAAATCCCAATCACCAGATAGCAGCGCCTGCATCAGGGCTAAGGCTTCAGGTGTTGCAGTTGCCGAAGCTGACGGGCGGCAATCCATGCAGACCGATCCGCCGCCAACTAATGAGAAGTAGCGATGTGGCCCTGGCTTTTCGCAACGGGAGCATGCAGTCATCGATGGCTCGTATCCACCAATCGAAAGCGAGCGGAGCAAGAATGCATCAAGAATTAAACTTGAGTCATAGCGATTCTCAGCGAGTGCGCGCATTCCGCCAACAACTAATTGAAATTCTTGCGGCGCTGGCTCTTGCTCTTGCTGCGTAAAGCGCTCTGCTGTTTCGAGGATGGCATGTGCAATTGTCCAGCGCTGGTAATCATCGGTGAGTGCTTCACCGTAATTCATAATGGCTTCAACTTGTGTGATGGTGTCAAAGGTCTTGCCAGCGTGCATCTGAATATCAACGTGGCTACCTGGTTCAAGGCGTGCGCCAAATTTAGACATGGTGCGACGAACTCCCTTTGCTACACCACGTATACGTCCATGCTCTTTGGTGAGCAGAGTGATGATGCGATCTGCTTCGCCCAACTTTTGCGTACGCAAGATGATGGCCTCATCGCGATAGAGCGATGAACGGGGCGCAGACATACTGCGTACGATAGTTAGCGAATAGCGCGATTGATTGCAGACACGACTGCTTTGAGTGAAGCAGTAGTTGTATTAGGGTCGATTCCGACTCCCCAGAAGACATCTCCGGCAATTGCGCACTCAAGGTAGGCAGCAGCAGTTGCATCTCCGCCTGAAGAGAGCGCATGCTCATGGAAATCAAGAACGCGCACATCAACTCCATAGTTCTGCAATACGTTACAGAAGGCCGCAATTGGTCCGTTGCCAGTTCCTGCTAACTCAACAGCTTCACCGCGATCGGTCAGATTTACAGTTAACTGAACATCTTCGCCCATCACAGATGTCTGTGACATTCCCTTAAGGCGCAAACGCCCCCAAGGAGCTGAATCAGTGGGCAGATACTCATCTTCGAAGATTTCCCAGAGTGCTTCTGGAGTTACTTCGCCGCCTTCGTTATCTGTCTTTGCCTGCACAATCTTTGAGAATTCAATCTGGTGGCGACGTGGAAGATCTAGATGATGTTCATTCTTCATCAAGTAAGCAACCCCGCCCTTACCGGATTGCGAATTAACGCGAATAACTGCTTCGTAGGTGCGACCAATATCTTTTGGATCAATAGGCAAATACGGAACAGCCCAGGTGTGATCATCGACTTCTTTTCCAGCAGCCTTCGCGTCGCGCTCGAGATGTTCGAAGCCCTTCTTAATGGCATCTTGATGTGAGCCCGAGAACGCGGTGAAGACGAGGTCTCCACCATAAGGATGGCGCTCTGGAACACGAAGTTGATTGCCATATTCAACGGTACGGCGAATCTCATCGATATCGCTGAAATCAATATGTGGATCAATTCCATGAGATACCAAGTTCATGCCCAGCGTTACTAGACAAACATTGCCGGTGCGTTCGCCATTTCCAAAGAGAGTTCCTTCGATGCGATCTGCTCCGGCTAAATAACCAAGCTCTGCTGCAGCAACACCAGTACCACGATCGTTATGTGGATGGAGAGAGACGATGACGTTCTCGCGGTTATTAAGGTTGCGGCACATCCACTCGATGGAATCGGCATACACATTAGGGGTTGCCATCTCAACAGTTGCCGGCAGATTCATAATGGTCTTCCACTGCGGAGTTGGCTTCCAGACATCATTGACTGCATTACAGACTTCAACAGCAAACTCGAGTTCAGTGCCCGTGTAAGACTCTGGAGAATATTCAAAAGAGACTTTTGTTTCAGGAACAGTTGCAACTAAATCAAGGCAGAGCTGCGCGCCATCGGTTGCAATCTTCTTGATGCCATCTTTATCAAGGCCAAAGACCACTCGACGCTGCAAGGTAGAAGTTGAGTTGTAAAGATGGACGATGGCCTGCTTCGAACCCTTGATCGCTTCATAGGTGCGACGGATGAGCGGTTCGCGCGCTTGGGTAAGCACCTGAATTACTACATCATCTGGGATTAAGTCTTCATCAATAATCTTGCGGACAAAATCAAAGTCAGTTTGGGATGCAGATGGGAAGCCCACCTCAATCTCTTTGTAGCCCATTGCAACGAGCAACTTAAACATGGCAAGTTTGCGAGGGGTATCCATTGGATCAATCAGAGCTTGATTTCCATCGCGCAGATCTACAGAGCACCACTGTGGCGCCTTGACCATCTTCTTGCTTGGCCAGGTGCGATCAGGTAGCTCGACAGGGATAAATGGTGCGTAACGATGCACAGGCATCGGCGAAGGTTTTTGTTTCGGGAAGTTCATTTCAATTCTCCTAAAGTGTTTGATTAGCCGAGAGTGTTAACCGGCAACACCAAACTCCGCAGCGAGGAGACCGGTCTTTAGGCCTCGCTACGGCGGATAAGGAGGAGTCCGCGGAGCTTCATAGTGGCTACAGGATAGCCCGACTCTGCTTACCTAATCAAGGTGGATTACTGAGGTGGAATCAAGGTCCCCGAGAAAATCTGCCAAGCAAGGGCGGATTTAGCAATGAGTGAGAGCGTTATATATGTCTTCTCGCCACGCAAATAATCTGACCATTTTCCAACCTTCTTATATTGAAGGTATTGAACAACGGCGAAGGTATTGAAGAGAAGAAATATTGAGAAGACGATGCCATAAACAAATGCCGGAGCTTTTGTATCTCCTGGGCCACCGATTGCAAGAACATAGAACACGAGCGCAAGCCAAGGAACCGCGCCTGCAATACAACCAAAGATAAAGGGAAGCCAACCACCATTACCTGGTTGTTCGTACTTCTCTTGCAACCAACCAAAGAGAATCATTGATGCGTTGACGCCAAATAGAGAGATGATTGCAACAACATCAGAGACGCCAGTAATGAGTGCGATCAGAACAATCATTACTGATGAGCTAATTGAGTATTCAACCCAGCGGAAGTAGTTGCGTTGCGCGGCTAGGCCTGCGCTGTAGCGACCAAAGAATTGTGGGCTAGCCACTAAGAAATGGAAGAAGGCAGAAAGTCCTAGGAAGATTGCCACTGTAATACCGATGGGCGCTTCAAGAAGGGTGACAGGATCTGCAAAATCACTTCCTGGAGGTCCTGCCGCGTAACGGGCAACAATGGGCAAGGTGAAGTCGCTCGAAAGGATAAGAACCACGACCATCTGAACAAGATGAAAGAGACCTGCAATGAGGTTGTAGCTACGAATCTTCTTAGTATTAATCTCTTTAGCCATGGATAAAGGCTACAAGTGATATTCGAGAAAAATCGGTTATAGGACCGGCAAATACCGATCTAATTCATAAGCGCTCACCTGACGGCGGTAGTCCTGCCACTCAGAGCGCTTATTTCGCAAGAAGTATTCAAAGACATGCTCGCCCAAGGTCTGGCGCACAAGTTCGCTCTTCTCCATAACCGTAATCGCCTCTTCCAAATTAGATGGCAGCAGCTGCTTATCGGTTGACGGTTCAAGGAGGTACTTCTCCTCAATCCCCTTCAGACCGGCAGCTAACATCACAGCGAAAGATAGATATGGATTGCAGGCAGAATCTGGAGAACGGAACTCAATGCGGGTTGAGTTCTCTTTCTGCGGCTTGTACATCGGAATTCGCACTAGCGCTCCGCGATCGTTATGTCCCCAGTTGATAATGGATGGGGCTTCTCCCCCACCCTGCAGACGCTTATATGAATTCACCCATTGATTGGTAACCGCAGTGATTTCGGCGGCATGCTTCAAGATGCCAGCGATAAATTGACGACCGATCACTGAAAGATTGAGTTCGGCCTTATCGTCATAGAAAGCATTCTTTTCACCGGCAAAGAGCGATACGTGTGTATGCATACCTGAGCCAGGATGTTCAGTAAATGGCTTTGGCATAAAGGAGGCGAAGAACCCTTGGTTAAGCGCTACCTCTTTAATGACATGTCTAAAGGTCATGATGTTATCTGCGGTGCTTAAGGCATCTGCATAGCGCAGATCAATTTCTTGTTGGCCTGGTGCGCCTTCGTGATGGCTGAATTCAACTGATACGCCCATCGCTTCTAACAAGGTAATTGCTTGGCGACGGAAGTCATGGCCGACAACTGCAGGTGTGTGATCGAAGTAGCCGCCTTGATCAACTGGAACTGGCGCTACCCCTTTCTCAGGTTGTGACTTAAAGAGGAAGAATTCAATCTCTGGGTGGGTGTAACAGGTGTAACCCATCTTCGCCGCTTTATCTAAGGTGCGACGCAGAACATTGCGAGGATCTGCAGGTGAAGGCTCACCGTTTGGCAGAGTGATGTCACAGAACATACGGGCTGCGCCTTGCGCTTCTGCGCGCCATGGCAAGATTGTGAACGTTGCAGGATCTGGCTTTGCCAACATATCTGATTCAAGTTCACGCGCGAATCCTTCAATGGCAGAGCCATCAAAACCAATACCTTCAGCAAAAGCGTTATCGAGCTCTGCTGGTGCGATAGCTACTGATTTAAGAGTTCCGAGAATGTCGGTAAACCAAAGTCTGATGAAGCGAATATCGCGTTCTTCAATGGTGCGAAGGACAAACTCTTCTTGCTTGCTGATCTGCTCATTCTGTGGGGACATGTGCCCCATCGTGCCAAAGTGAAGTTACGGCAGTGTTACAAAACTAGAGTTCGCGCCACTTGCTGGTCATTGGTAAGCGCCTATCTTTACCAAAAGCGCGCTGTGAGACCTTTGTACCCGGCGGATATTGCCGGCGCTTGTACTCGGCGCGGTCTACGAGGCCAATTACCCGCATCACCAAATCTTTATCAAAGCCGGCTGCGATTAAGGCATCGCGCCCCAAATCGTCATCGACATAGGCCTTGAGGACCCGATCTAGAATTTCATATTCAGGAAGCGAATCTGAATCTTTCTGATCTGGACGTAACTCCGCAGATGGTTCTTTGGTAATTGAATTCTCAGGAATTGGTGGAGTCTCACCTGCTTCTCGCGCGACTTGATTGCGCCAGCGAGAGAGCGCCCAGACATCGGTCTTGTAGATATCTTTAATCGGCGCATAGCCGCCGACAGCATCGCCATACAAAGTTGAATATCCGCAAGCCAACTCTGACTTATTGCCGGTAGCTAACACCAGATGTCCTTCTTGATTAGAGAGCCCCATCAAAGTTGTGCCGCGAACACGTGCCTGCACATTCTCTTCCGCTAAACCTGTCAGTGAAAGCTCTTGGATATAGGCATCGACCATCTTCTGAATCTCAACAACTCTAAAGCCTAGGCCGGTATTGGCTGCCATCTGGCGAGCATCGGCAAGTGAATGTTCAGATGAATACTTACTTGGCATTCCAACGCCGTGCACTCGATCTGGGCCCAGCGCATCTACTGCCAGGGCGGCAACAAGGGCGGAATCAATTCCACCAGAAAGACCAACCAGCACAGAGGTAAAGCCATTCTTGGCAACGTAATCGCGCAAGCCCACAACGATGGCGTTCCAGATCTCTTCTTCATCACCGAGACGAGCTGCAATTCCAGGAACCAAAGTGCGATCGAGAACTACTTCATCTTCAGAGATGGTCACATCTGGCGTTGAGGTGCGAGTGGCCACATCAATATCAACCAACATAATTCCATCTTCAAATTGCGGAGCTCGTGCAAGGACTTCACCTGCTGCATTGACAACGATGCTGTCACCATCAAAGACCAAGTCATCTTGTCCGCCGGTCATATTGACGTACACAAGCGGCGCTGCTGCTTGGCGAGCGCGCTGGGTGACTAGCGAAAGTCTGACGTCATCTTTATTGCGTTCATAAGGAGATCCATTAGGGACGATGACAAGCCCTGGCTTGCGGGCAGCCAATTGCGCCGTAATTCCACCATCAATCCAGAGGTCCTCACAGATTGCGATTCCGACATCGACGCCATGGATGCGCACGACCAACGTTTCATTTCCAGGTGCAAAATTTCGGTATTCGTCAAAGACTCCGTAGTTAGGCAGATGGCACTTGGCATAGCTCACCTTCACCGCACCTCCAGAGATAACTGCCACTTTGTTCTGCGGCTTTCCGGCGCCAGCTGTTGTCACTACCTGATCGAGGTATCCGACGATGGCAACGATGCTGGGATCAATCTCGCTAGCTAACTGTGCCAGCGCTACACGGCTGGCCTGTTGAAAGGATGGGCGCAGCGCTAAATCTTCAACCGGATAACCAGTCAGCGCCATCTCAGGAAAGATTGCAATCTGCGCACCTTGTGCCGCAGCCGTTGCAACGCCTTCCTTAATCAAGGCAGCGTTACCAGCAAGGTCTCCCACAGTGGGATTGACCTGCGCTAGCGCTACCCGCAACTTCATAGTTCAAGGTTATCGTTGACTGGAGTATCGGGAGTAGCATTGGTGTCGACCCGGGGACCGCATGGCTTCGAGGCAGGAGAAATATGAGTACTTCCACCACCCTTTATGGCGGAGCTGCGCACCGTCGCGTCACCATCCTTGATCTGCGAGCTGCGAAAGAGCGCGGTGAAAAATGGGCGATGCTGACCAGCTACGAACAGATGACTGCAGCGATCTTTGATGAGGCCGGCATCCCCGTTCTTCTAGTCGGCGATAGCGCAGGCAATAATTTCTTGGGCGAAGAGAACACCATCCCCGTCACCGTTGATGAATTGATTCCGCTGACTCGCGCAGTTGTGCGCGGCTCAAAGCGCGCACTTGTTGTGGCCGACCTTCCCTTTGGTTCTTATGAATCATCCCCCGAACAAGCGCTCGCTACATCTACTCGTTTCTTTAAAGAAGCCGGCGCCATGGCGGTCAAACTCGAAGGCGCACATGTGGCAACGGTAGAAAAACTCACCGCCGCCGGAATTCCCGTGATGGGCCATCTCGGCCTTACCCCACAATCACTTCATCAATTGGGTGGTTACCGGGTGCAGGGTCGTACCGATGGAGATGCAATTTTGGAAGCAGCCGTGGCCCTGGAAAAGGCAGGGGCCTTTGCAATTGTGCTAGAGCTCGTTCCCGCTGATTTAGCATCGCGAATTTCCAAAGCGCTGACTGTTCCAACGATTGGAATTGGCGCCGGATCCGATTGCGATGCCCAGGTACTTGTCTGGACGGATATGGCCGGGCTGACTGCCAATCCTCCCAAGCTGGCCAAGGCTTATCGCAATCTGCGCCGCGAACTACTGGATGCCGCCCAAGAATTCGCCGTTGAAGTCCGCAACGGAAAGTTCCCTACGGAACGAGAGACCTTCCACTAGTTTTAAGCCGTGGCGAAATTTGCGATTGACCTCACTCCGCTACGCAAGTACCCCGATTTTCGAAATTTATGGACCGCCGGGCTGATTTCTTACTTCGGTTCGATGATTACCTTCGTCGCGCTCCCCTTTCAACTCAAAGAGCTGACCGGTTCGTACCTGGCAGTTGGGTTACTTGGCGCCGTCGAAGTGATTCCACTGATCGCATTTGGACTTTATGGCGGGGTGCTAGCCGATTCAGTTGACCGCAAGAAGATGGTCTGGGCCACCGAAGCCGGCGCCCTCATTCTGGTGGCAATACTTCTCGGAAACTCACTTCTTGATAACCCATCTATCGCAGTCATCTACATCGTGGCCGCCCTCTTTGCAGTGGTCAACGGTCTACAGCGCCCCAGCATGGATGCGATGTTGCCCAGGCTTGTCAGCCATGAAGATCTTCCCGCAGCTAGCGCCCTCTTAAGTTTGCGTTGGCAACTCGGTGTCATCGTCGGACCCACAATTGGCGGAATCATCTTCTCAACTTTTTCAATCACCGTTGGTTTCGGTTTAGATATCGCAACCTACTTAGTATCACTTGCATTCTTAGCAAGAGTACGTGCGATACCACCTATCAAAGAGGCCGAAAAACCATCTCTGGCAGCGTTATTTGATGGTGTGAAGTACGCCTTCCGGCGCAAAGATTTATTGGGTACTTACATTATTGACTTAGCTGCCATGACACTCGCGATGCCAATGGCGCTCTATCCATTCTGGGCAGATGAGTTACAAGCTCCTTGGGCACTTGGCATGTTCTATGCCGCCATCACTGTCGGCTCAGTCTTCGTCACTCTCACTTCCGGGTGGATTCGCACCTACCGTTTTCATGGCCGCGCCGTTATTTTGGCGGCGATGGGATGGGGGCTGGCTATCGCGGCATCCGGTTTGAGTAACTCACTGATCATCGTCTTGTTCTGTCTGACAGTTGCCGGGGCATCGGACATGGTCAGCGCCCTCTTCCGTGGAGCGATCTGGAATCAGACCATCCCTGATGAACTTCGGGGACGACTTGCTGGCATCGAATTACTTTCCTATTCGGTGGGGCCGTTACTCGGACAACTTCGCGCCGCATCTGTGGCCTCTGCTACCACTTTGTCCTTTTCGGTAACTTCCGGAGGGCTGATGTGCGTCATTGTCGTCGCATTTCTAGCGCTTTTTCTGCCGAAAATGTGGAAATACGACGTCCAAACCAACGAATTTGCCGTTCGAGAGCGGGAAATTCGAAAAAATCGCGAACTCTCCTGATTTTTTCACCAAAAAAGTGGCTATCGAAGTAATTTTTTCTTCGGAAATTCCCTTAACAGCATAGAAAATTTCTGAAAATAATTAGCGACACGCACTGCAATTTTTCTCACAATGTAGTGGCATTTTTTTCCATATTCCGTCACACTTATCCACGAAACAGGTTTGGGTGACGGATCCGAACCCTTCCGATTAGGAGATAAACACATGGCTGCAGCTAAGAAATCTGCTCCAAAGAAGCGCAAGAAGGCTGCTGCACCTGCAGCACCTAAGAAGCGTCGTAAGAAGGCTGCTGCACCAGCAGCTGCTCCAAAGAAGCGTCGTAAGAAGGCAGCTGCAAAGAAGGCAGCTCCAAAGCGTCGTAAGAAGGCAGCAGCTAAGAAGGCTGCTCCAAAGCGTCGCAAGAAGGCAGCAGCTAAGAAGGCTGCTCCAAAGAAGCGTAAGAAGGCAGCAGCTAAGAAGGCTGCTCCAAAGAAGCGCAAGAAGGCAGCAGCTAAGAAGGCTGCTCCAAAGCGTCGCAAGAAGAAGGCAGCAGCTCCAGCAGCTGCTCCAAAGAAGCGCCGTCGCAAGAAGGCTGCTGCTAAGTAATTCATTACTTATAAAAAACCCCGCCAGGAAACTGGCGGGGTTTTTTATTTCACAAAACTATTTCTCGGCTGGAGGATTGGCCTTCAAAGAGTTGGTTACGCGTTCGAAGATTTCTGAGAGAACTTTCTGGTCATCCTTAGATAGGTGATCGATAAAGCGCGAGCGCACGCTTTCAACATGGTCTGGAGCAGCCGCCACAATCGCCTTCCACCCCTTGGCAGTCATCACTGCAAAGTAGCCCCGTTTATCTACCGGGCAGGCTTCGCGCTTTACCCAGCCAGCCTTCTCCATCACCTTGATGCGATGAGAAAGACGTGACCGAGAGAGCATCGCAACATCGGCTAGCTCGCTCATGCGCATCCGGCGGTCTGGGGCATCGCTGAGTTGAGCCAAAACTTCATAGTCAGACATGGAAAGTTCATGGCTATCTAAATCAAGATCGAGAGCTTCCAATAATCGGCGGCTGGCGATGATGTAGCGGCGCCAAGCCTTCATTTCGGCAGGGTTTAACCAGCGTGGTGTTGTAGCGTTTTGCCCTGCCATACCGGCAAGTGTACGGCAGAAGTAGAATATGTTGAACTTTCAACTACTTTTCATCACAACGAAATGGATGCCATGAGCTCGCTCAAATCTGGAATTGATATCGAATCGCTCGACCCGCTAGTGCGCCCGCAAGATGACCTCTTCCGCCACTACAACGGTAAGTGGATCAGCGAGTACGAGATGCCAGCTGACCGATCCAGTGATGGCATCTTCCGTAAGTTGCATGATGAGGCCGAGGCGCAGGTACGCGAAATCATCGAGAACTCATCCGGCTCCGGTGAAGCCCAGAAGATCGGCGACCTCTACAAATCATTTATGGATACCGATGCCATAAAGGCACGTGGCCTTACTCCGATCTCGTCAGATCTTGCCCGCATCGATGCCATCAAGGACCACCACGAATTTATCTCTGTGATGGCAACTCTAGAAATGCGCGGCATCGGTGGAATCTTTGGCGCTGCTATCTATCCCGATGCGATGGATTCCAATACCAATATTCTCTATCTCGGCCAGGGCGGCCTATCGCTACCCGATGAGTCTTACTACCGCGAAGATCAGTTCGCCGAAATCCGCGCCGCCTTCTTGGTGCACATCGAAAAGATGTGTGCGCTGGTCGGCATAAAAGATGGCGCACAAGTAGCCACACAGATCTTGGCTCTCGAAACTCAGATAGCTACCCACCACTGGGATCAAGTGAAAGATCGCGATGCCACTCTGACCTATAACAAGTACAGCCGGGCAGAGCTAGAAACCCTTGCCCCACACTTCTTATTCGATACCTGGGCTACAAATGCCAAGGTGCCAGCGAAGGCCTTTGAGACTCTGGTGGTCTGCGAGCCATCCTTCTTTGAAAACATTTCAGCGATGCTCGGTGACTTTGCCAGCCAACGCGACTCATGGGTCGCCTGGCTCAAACTCAACTTGGTCTCAGCCAGCGCTGCCTACCTCACCGATGACATCGTCTTGCAGAACTTTGATTTCTACGCCAAAACGCTTTCTGGCACTCCACAGATTCGCGATCGCTGGAAGCGCGCAGTTTCAGTCACCCAAGGCGCTCTCGGTGAAGCGATCGGCAAGGTCTACGTTGAGAAGTACTTCCCAGCTCAAGCAAAAACAGAGATGAAGATTCTGGTCGATAACCTTCTTGAGGCATACCGCGTCAGCATCCTCGACCTGCCTTGGATGTCTGAGGCCACTAAAGCAAAGGCGCTCGAGAAGTTAAAGAAGTTCACTCCCAAGATTGGCTACCCAGATAAGTGGCGCGACTATTCAACCCTGGAAATCTCTGCCTCTGATTTGATTGGCAACCTCTGGCGCATCGCGGAATTCGATCACGCCTATGCCATCGCCAAGATCGGCGCACCGGTTGACCGCGACGAATGGCATATGACGCCGCAGACTGTAAATGCCTACTACAACCCACTGGCCAATGAGATTGTCTTTCCCGCCGCAATCTTGCAGCCACCTTTCTTTGATTTAGGTGCAGATATCGCTGCCAACTACGGTGGCATTGGCGCAGTTATTGGCCACGAAATCGGCCATGGCTTTGATGATCAAGGGTCTAAATACGATGGCGATGGCAATATGGTCGATTGGTGGAGCGATGAAGATCGTTCTAAATTTGAAGAGCTCACCAGCGTTCTCGTAAAACAGTTCGATGCGCTATCTCCTGAAAGCACACCTGACATCCACGTCAACGGCGCCTTCACGCTAGGTGAAAACATCGGAGACCTTGGTGGCTTAGGTATTGCATATAAAGCCTTTAAATTAGCGCTGAAAGGGGCAGAAAGCCCTGTTGTCGATGGTTTAACGGGTGATCAGCGCTTCTTCCTTTCTTATGCGCATTCATGGCGCAATAAGAACCGTCCTGAAGAAGTTCGTCGCCGTATTGCTATCGATCCACATTCACCAGATGAGTTCCGCTGCAACCAGATTGTGCGCAACGTCCAGGAGTTCTATGAGGCCTTCGGCGTCAGCGAAGCGGATGAGCTCTGGCTTGCGCCACAAGAGCGCGTTCGTATCTGGTAGCGCTAGTTTTCAGGGAAGTGGCAAGCGCTAGTTTTCAGGGAAGTGGCAAGCCACCTGTGAATTACCGATAGTCATCAGCTGTGGCACTTCGGTACGGCACTTATCTTGCGCCTTCCAGCAACGAGTATTAAAGACGCACCCTTGTGGTGGATTCACTGGGCTTGGTAGATCTCCTTGCAAAATAATGCGTTCGCGCGTTCTTTCAGAGCGAGGGTCAGGTAGCGGCACCGCTGATAAAAGCGCTGTGGTGTAAGGGTGGTGCGGTGTTGCATATAAATCAGCAGTTGGAGCTAGCTCCATAATCTTGCCGAGATACATCACAGCAACTCGATCAGAGATATGTTGCACAACCGATAAATCGTGGGCGATGAAGACCATGCTGATCTTCTCTTGCGCTTTCAGATCATCGAGCAAGTTGATTACCTGAGCTTGAATCGAAACATCGAGCGCTGAAACTGGTTCGTCTGCGACGATGAAGCGAGGCTTCAGAGCGATTGCACGAGCAATACCGATGCGCTGACGCTGTCCACCAGAGAACTCGTGTGGGTAGCGGTTGTAGTGCTCGGGATTGAGCCCCACGCGCTCCATCAAAGCCTGCACAGCTTGCTTCATCCCTTCGGCAGGTTCGACTCCTTGAATTTCAAAGGGCGCTGAAATAATTTTTCCGATGGTCTGACGTGGGTTAAGAGCTGAATACGGATCTTGGAAAATAATCTGCATCTGCGCACGCAATGGGCGCATCGCGGATGGCTTGAGGTCGGTAATATCGCGGCCTTCAAAGATAATCTTTCCGGCAGTTGGTTCTGTGAGCTTTAAAAGTGTGCGGCCAGCAGTGGTTTTTCCGCATCCTGATTCACCGACAAGGCCCAGGGTTTCACCGGGTGCAAGTGAGAATGAGATGCCGCTGACAGCTTGCACAGCTTGTGCCGGTGCGCGCCTGCTTTTTTTCTTAACAGGAAAGTGTTTAACCAGGTTCTCTACCTGCAGGATTGGCTCAGTCATGACTTCAGCTCCTGGAGATCTTTAGCAAAGACGGGGTTACGTACTTCGATGGGAATATGGCATCGAGAGCTATGTCCTGCGCTATCTGTGTGCAGAGATACCGGCGTTACAGCGCAATCAACGGGAGATAAGTTGCGATATTCGCAACGGGCAGAGAAGGCGCATCCTTGTGGCAGATGAATCAGTGATGGTGGCTGACCTGGAATCGCCTTGAGGCGTTCATTATTAGCCGAGATACGTGGAACTGATTTGAGTAAGCCCAGTGTGTATGGCGCCTTGGGTGTGTAGAAGAGATCATCTACTGGCGCCTCTTCAACTAATTGACCTGCATACATAACCGATACTCGATCGGCTACTTGTGCCACAACGCCCAAGTCATGGGTAATCAATAGGACACCCATATCAAACTCTTTTTTCAACTTATCGAGCAGAGAGAGAATCTGCGCTTGCACTGTGACATCAAGGGCTGTTGTTGGCTCGTCAGCAATTAGCAGTCGAGGTGAATTCATCAGCGCCATGGCAATCATCACACGTTGGCGCATGCCACCTGAGAATTGGTGCGGAAACTCTTCAGCGCGCTGGGCAGGCTCTGAGATTCCAACAAGATCGAGCATTTCGATGGCGCGAGCTTTCGCTGCCTTCTTATTTCCAGGGTTGTGAACCTCAAAAGCTTCAGCTAGTTGGTTACCAATCTTGTAATACGGATGGAGCGATGACATGGGATCTTGAAAGATCATGGCAACTGCGCGACCGCGAATATCGCGGACCTCACTTGGATTGAGTGAGACAACATCTTTGATGGTTCCACCATCGTTGATCTTGATAGATCCATCGATGATGACTGAGCCCTTCTTATGAAGTCCCATCACCGAAAGGCTTGTAACCGTCTTTCCAGAGCCTGATTCGCCCACAATGGCAACGGTTTCACCTGAATTTACAGTTAGCGATACGCCATCGACTGCCTTAACAATGCCATCTTCAGTGGGGAAAGAGACGTGAAGATCTTCAATCGAAAGTAGTTGGGTCATTTCAGGCGCACCCGTGGATCTAGAACGGCATACAACATATCGACAATTAGATTCATCACGATGACCACAGTTGCAGCCAGAATAGTTGTTGCTAATACAACAGATAAGTCGAACTCATAGACAGAACGTAGGGTGAGGCGACCAAGTCCGGGCAGATTAAAGATAGTTTCAGTGATAATCGCACCGCCAATAAGGCCCGCAAAATCAAGGCTCGCCATTGTGATCAGTGGAGCAAGCACTGCGCGCAGAGTGTGCTTAAAGAAGACCTTTTGTTCTCCTACGCCCTTCGCACGAGCGGTACGGATGTAATCCTCACCGAGGGTCTCCAATAACGCAGCGCGGGTGAATCGGGTGTACAAAGCGGCATAGGCGATAGCCAAGGTGATCCACGGCAAGATGAAGTACTGGAAATACTTATACGGGTTATCGATCAGCGATGTGTAACCCGTCAGCGATAACGGAATAATCTTCCATTTAATGGTGACCCAGATCAGAAGCGCAAGGCCAGTAACGAATGTTGGAAGTGATGTGCCGAGCAATACAAAGACTGAGCTTCCAGTATCTGGCCAGCGATTTTTAAACTTGGCGGCAACGATTCCGAGCCCGATTCCTACTGTGAGCCAGAGGATGAGCGCGCCGACTGCAAGATTGATAGTAATTGGAAGCGCTTCTGTGATCATATCTGTGACACAAGCGTTCTCATTAAATGAATATCCAAATGATGGTGCTGGGCAGCTAAATGCAGCGCTACCAGAGCCATACGTGCGGCCTAAGAAGATGCCGGAGATAAAGAGAAAATACTGTTCGTAGAGCGGCTTATCGAGTCCTAAGCGGATGCGGTTAGCTTCAATAATCTGTTCATTACAGCGTTGACCACAAGTAAGAGCCGCCGGATCAAAAGGCAAGATTGCAAAGATCATAAAGACCACAGCTGAAACGACAAGAATGGTTGCCAGGGCGAAGACCATACGTCGACCTATATATGCCAGCATCTTCACTCCCTTCGCTTCGTTAAAAAGAAAATATCATGTACACAGAGAAAGTACTTCCAGCGGGAGGCGTGCCGCCCGCTGGAAGTACTTTTTACCTCTTGTTGAGATCAGGGATTAGTTATTAATCCAGATCTTTCCGTAGGCAGGGTTTCCTTGTGGAACCCAGAAGAAGACGTTTGCAAGCTGTGAGCCCCAAACTTCCTGTGCCTTACCGAATGTTGTTGGTAGTACCCAGAAATTTCTCATGGCTTCAGCGTCAAGCTGCTTCCACATTGCTGCCTGCTTCTTACGGTCAGTTGTCTTCATCGCAAGGTTGACCTTATCTTCAAACTTCTTGTAGTTAGGGTCATCTGAGTTCTGAGACAAGTTGAATCCGCCAAATGAAGCGAAGAGCTCTGGGATAACTGTTGAAGCATTTGCCCAGTCAGCGCCCCAACCAGATGCAGAGATATCTTTCTGCTTGGCAGGGTCCATGATTGTTGAGTAGTAACCAGAGCTGATGATGTTCCACTTAACCTTGATTCCTACGCGAGCATAAGCTGCTTCGTTGATTGGAATTGTGTCGTTAAGTGTTGCAGATTGGCGAACGTCGAAGGTGATTCCCTCTTCAGTTGCCTTCTTGTAGTCAGCAGGACACTTAGTCTTTGCTGTTTCAAGGAGCGCCTTAGCCTTTGCAACGTTGCCTTCTGGCATGAAGTCAGGGCTTCCAGGACCAACGACCTTTGTAGGTGCGTAGTCATCTGCTACCAATGGGCTGATAACGCCAGTTGCATATGAACCTGCAAACTTTGGTCCGCCTGCATAATCAAGAAGCGCCTTGGCATCACGTGCGTAGTACATAGCTTCACGTACTTCTTTACATGGCATCGCCTTAACGTTAAATGCGAGGTAGATAGCGTATGGATCAGAGTTGTTCATACGACGCTTAGCAAGGCTTGGATCGCTAAAGAACTTCTCCTTGTTTGAAGGAAGTGGTCCACCGAAGTTCATCGCTGTTGGCAATGTATCTTCGAGGATGATCTGATCGATAACTTCTTCATCTAGACCAAACTGGATAACAACTTCATCTGGGTAAGGAGTACGAACAGGGTCTGATGCCTTTGACCAGTACTTGTTACGAACAAGCTTCAACTGTGTCTTGCTGTTTTCAGCAATCTTGTATGGACCTGTTGCTTGTGGGTTCAAGTCATACTTGTCGCCCTTATCTTTCTTGGCTTGAACAGGAGAGATAACTCCGTATGTTCCAAGATAGTTAAAGTCGGCAACAGACTTATTGAGGTTGAAGGTAATTGTGCGGTTATCTGAAGAACATGCGACAGCCTTCTTAAATGCCTTTACGCCAGCTGGTGTGTTCTTGTAAGGACCTGTGTAAATGGAGTTTCCATCTTTATCTTTTGGAATATCCAACCAAGCCTGTAGGTAAGCAGGTCCGCCTGTGATGACATCAGTTGCGAATACACGTGAAACACCGTACTGAACGTGTTCGCATGTAATTGCTACGCCATCTTCAAACTTTGTACCTGGACGAAGTGTGAACTTCCAGGTCTTTGCTTCGTTGCTTGGAATACCTGTGTTTGTCGCAAGATCTGGAACGATATTTGCGCCAGCGTTACCTGGAACTGGGTTATATGCAACCAGTGTGCGTGTGTGGAATGAATTCATAAACGCAAGGTCACGACCGGTATAGATACGACTTGGATCAAGGTGATCAAGGCGTGGTTCGTGCTCTAGAAACGTCAGGATTCCACCTGTCTTTGGTGTAGTCGCCGCGCTTGCTGGGCTTACTCCAGACACCAAAACAGTGCCGAGAATGAGCGCTGCAGCTGATGCAACAGCAGTCGCGCGTTGACGAGCAGAAATTGCTCTCATTACGTAGTCCTTTCCATGGGGATGCCAATGGCATCACAGTCGGGTGAGTCAATCAGAATTTGTCCGAATTGTGAATACCACTCGGTAACTATTGGATTACATTAATTTCGGTCTGAGCGTGGATCTAGGGCATCGCGCAGCGCATCGCCGACCAAGTTAAAGGCGAGAACCACGACTACCAGAGAGGCTGCGGTAATCAGGAAGAAGCTCGGCATCACTGTCACAAATCGGGTGGAGTTGGAGAGCAGGATTCCCCAGGTCGAAGCTGGTGGCTGAACGCCTAGGCCTAGGAATGAGTAGACCGCCTCGGTCGCTAAATACCCCGGGAGCGAGAGCGATACAACAACGATTACCGGCGCCCAGAGGTTAGGGATGAGCTCCTTAGAAATAATGCGCCAGCGGCTGGCGCCCATCGCTTGTGCGGCCGTCACAAATTCTCTTTCGCGAATACTCATTACCTGCGAACGAATAAGTCGCGAAAATCCTGGCCATCCAAAGAAAGAGAGAAAGAGAATTAAGAAGAGAATGCGAGCGCCATTTCCTTCAGCGACTCCAAGCTTTTCAATGCGATCAACCATCGGTTCGCTCAGCGCCACGATCATAAAGAATGCTGGGAAGGCGAGAAGGAAGTCAGTGAAACGTCCCAAGTAACCATCAACGCGACCGCGGAAATATCCGCCAACGATTCCGACAAAGAATCCAATGGTGAGCGCTACAAAGGTGGCAAGAAATGCGATGAGGAATGAGATCCGAGAGCCGTAGAGCAACTGCGCTAAAAGATCACGCCCTGTTCCTGGGATTAGTCCGAGCGGATGTTCGCGGCTAAATTTTGCTGCATCACCTTCAGGAATACCACTTGAATTAAGTACATCGAGATTTAAGGTATCTGGATTTATGCCCAAAATTGCTGTGACGACGGGTGCAAAGATTGAGAGAGATACGAGTATCACGCTCAGTATCGCCGCCCCAACGCCTACCTTGTTGCGCTTAAAGCGGCTCCAGGCAATCTCACGAGGGCTACGTCCTTTAATATCGCGAATTTCTGCAGTGGATTGAAGTGCAACCGGCGTTGTCATGGCGCCTACTCTATACTTGGGTGATACCGGAAGTCACGGTGGTAATTGACCCAAAATTTGTGGAGGACTACATGAAGGCCCAAAAAGCGCTCATCGCATTTCTAAGCTCGCTCGCACTGGCTACAACGCTTACCGCATGCGGTGGAGATGACACAACGGCAAACACCGATGACCAAACTTTGGTCGAAACAGTTGAAGAGAAGCCTCAGGCTAGCGGCGGTTTTGATGCTCCTGTAGTGACTCCCGATAAAGTCAGTTACACACTTACTTCACCAGCAGCCTTCACCCCAGGAAAGTTCGCCTCAGGAATGTTGCCAGGCTATAAAAATGAACGCTTCGACCTCACAGTCGTAAATAACTCTGGAAAAGATCTTGATCTAGCAACGCTCATTGTCAGAGGTTCAACGACTTCTGGTGAATGTGTAGATATCTTCGACGGCGATAACCAGATGGAAGGTGCCCCAACAACTCCGCTTGTTTCTGGAGCAACTGCGAAGTTCTCATGGGGACTTTCTTGTGATGGCAAGAGCGGAGACGAGCTCTCTGTGCTTCTCACCAATGGCGTTGATTCACTCATCGAAGTAACAGGCAAAATCGCCTAGCTACTGAAGCTCGTTACTGAACGTGGGCTAGCCGCTTCATCGCCAAGAAGATTGGTATTGAGGCAAAGCAACCAAAGAACATTGTTGCAACCCACAACTCTGGTAAATCTGCGCCCAGCATAAGGCCGGTAATCGCGGGACCTAAAACTCCCGAGACGCTCCATTGCAAACTCATCAGTGCATTTGCACGGCCACGGATATGTTCAGGCGCTAACTCGTTAGCAAGAGTTGGAATCGTTGGCGCTTGCACCATTTCACCAAAAGCGAAAACAAGTTGGCTCATACAGATTGCAATCCCAGCAAGAAAAATCGGCAAGAGCGGTGCGATACCAACAAAGATCCACGATGCTGCCCAGATAACTCCGATTGAGATGAGAGCCGTGAACTTTGAGTAACGTTCCAGAATTTTCATTACCAAAGGTTGGAATAAGACTATTGAAAGTGTATTGACACCAAAGATGACTCCAAGCCACTTTGGATCAAGGTCTAAGAATTGCGTGGCAAAGATTGGCACGCCGGCTTGGATAGTTCCATATCCAAATGTGAAGAGAACGATTCCGCCCATTCCCAACAGCATGAGAGGTTTGACTTCAAAGAGGTCTCGATAAGAGCCATTCTTAGGCTCATGCGCCTTAGGAATATAGCGATTTACATTCTCGCCCTTCAGTGTCAAAACAACTAACAGATACAAGAGAAAAGTAGATGCATCCACGTAGTACATAATCTGAAAAGAGCGCAGATTGCCCTCTTGAATAATCAGAGATGAAATCAGTCCCCCCATGCCCAGCCCAAGGTTGAGCAACATAAAGTTAAAACCAAATATCTTGGGGCGATCTGCTTCCGGAGTTACGCGAGTCAAGATCGTAGTTTGGCTTGGCCAAATCGCCTGTCCTGCTGCGTTGATAAAGGTGATGGCAAGAATCGCTTGAAAATGCGTCTCTACCTGTGACAATGAAAACGCTGCCGCTGAATTTACTAAGAGTCCACCGATCATGACCTTCTTAGGCCCTATGCGATCTACCAGTGCGCCCATTGGTGTGCTGGTCAGAATGGAAACTATGGAGCCGTATGCCAGTAGTAGTCCGCCAAAGGTGTTGGTAAAGCCGCGCATGTCATGGAGGTAGACCAAGAGCAGCGAAAGAGTCATTCCGCCACCAATAGCGTTGAGGCAGATTCCAAAAACTATCTTGCGGGATTGGGGGTTAAGTAAAGTTGTAAATTCCTTAAAGAGCATTTAACCCAATAACTCCAGCGCCTGCTTGAGTATCTCGGATTTATATTTTTCACCTAGGGAGATATGGCCATGGCCTGGAATAAATGAAAGTCGCGCTGTTGGAATGTGTTTTTCAAGCCAGTACGAATGTGCGTGCGGAACCATAAAATCATCATCGCCCTGCCAGAGAATGACTGGCTTGGTGATCGCTGCAAGATCAAATCCCCACGGCTTAACAAAGACTAAATCGTCATCAATCCAGCCATCAAAGCTCACGGCCAAACCATTGCGCATTGTTGCCGCCATTTCATCAGCAACCGCGCCTTCGAGTACCGCCTTATCGGCATCGCCAATCAGCCCACCAAATGCTTCACGAATATCGTTGCCTGTTACCTGTTTCATCGGCACAGCATTCTCATTCATCCATTGTGTAATCACTGCTTCGCCCTTGAGCGCAGCGCCAAACTCATCGTGATTTTCTAGTCCCATACCTTCAAGAAAATCTAAATCGGCAGCGCCAAAAGCTCCAACTCCAGCGAGTGAAATTGCTCCAACGTTGCGGGGCTCAAAAGTATTTGCGAGCGCATGCGGTCCCCCACCTGACCAACCGATAGAGACAAATTTAGAGATGTTCTTAGCATCAAGAATCTGCGCAATATCGTTATTGATGCTGATAACGCTGCGGCCAGGGTTGCGATCACTCGTGCCATATCCGGCGCGGCTATATGAAATTGCGCGCACACCAGATAGCGCTGCCTCTTCTAACCACGATGACCAAGCGCTGGCATGGCCCGGTGTTCCATGATGGAAAATGATGGCGCGCTCTGAATTGATTCCATTGTCGAGAATCTCAACTTCGCGACCGTCTCCGACTTTAAATTGAGGCATTTGGAGAGTCTATTACTCTGCCACAATATGCAACATGGATTCTGGGGCGGGCTTCTCTTTCAAAATTAGCCATGCCCCAGATAAAGGGCTCGCTCGTGTAGGAACAATCTCAACTCCTCATGGCGATATTCAGACTCCCGCCTTTATTCCTGTCGGAACGAAGGCAAATGTAAAGACAGTTCTTCCTGAGGCGATGGAAGATCTGGGAGCGCAAGCGCTGCTCGCCAATGCGTATCACCTGTACTTGCAACCTGGCCCTGATGTACTCGATGAAGCAGGTGGGCTTGGCGCATTTATGAATTGGAATAAGCCGACCTTCACAGATAGCGGCGGCTTTCAAGTCTTATCGCTGGGAGTTGGCTTTAAAAAGGTCCTTGCCATGGATGCGCAGACTTTTCGCTCCGATCAAGTTATTGCCAAGAATAAAGAGCGACTTGCCCATGTTGACGATGAAGGCGTGACTTTTAAGAGCCACCTTGATGGATCTATGCATCGCTTTACAGCAGAAGTTTCCATGCAGATTCAACATAAATTAGGCGCCGACATTATGTTCGCCTTCGATGAGTGCACAACGTTGCATAACACTCGCCCTTATCAAGAGTTGGCAATGCAGCGCACCTACGACTGGGCCATCCGCTGCCTCGATGAACATGCGCGTCTGACCGAGGCGCGAGTAGGAAAGCCTTATCAGGCGCTCTTTGGCGTCATCCAGGGAGCTCAGTATGAAGATCTACGCAAGAAAGCTGCCTCAGATTTAGGTTCGATGACAACTTCTGGAATTGCATTTGATGGATTCGGAATAGGGGGCGCGCTCGATAAAGGCTCTCTCGGCACCATTGTCGGATGGGTTAACTCAACGCTTCCTCAAGAAAAACCCAAGCATCTACTTGGTATCGGCGCCCCAGAAGATTTCTTTATCGCAGTTGAAAACGGGGTCGATACCTTCGATTGCGTGCTGGCCTCACGTATTGCCCGAACCAGCGCGGTCTACACAATGTCAGGGCGCTTTAACGTCTCTAATCAACCTTATATTCGTGACTTTAATCCGATCGATGATGAGTGCGACTGCTATACCTGCACCAACTACACCCGCGCTTATCTATGCCACTTATTCCGCAGCAAAGAGATGCTCGCTGGCACTCTGGCAACAATTCACAACGAAAGATTTATCGTCAGGTTAGTAGATCAGATTAGGCAATCGATCATTGATGGCAATTTCTACGATATGAAAACTGACTTCTTAGGCAGATACGCTCATAAATCTGGACAATCACGCGATTAACTTCAAGTTAGTGATGTAAGTCTTTTAGCTTCTCTGCTTCACTTCCAACGGGTGACCATCCGCCCGGCACCAAAAGTTGCGCAGATTCTGGACCCCAAGTGCCCGCTTCATAACTTTCTGCCGCATTTGGATTCTTCAAGAGATCTTCAAGGATCTGCCATGAATGAAGCACCGCATCAATTCGGGTAAATCTAAAGTGATCGCCCAACATGGCAGCGCGCAATAAACGCTCGTATGGTCCTTGGCGATCTCCAAATTCTGCGACAAACTCAACAGAGAGATCAACAGTTTCAGTAATTAACTTGGTGCCAGGCTTCTTTGCTTGAAGTGAAATATCCACGCCATCTTTTGCACCCAATCTAAAGCGCACCTGGTTTGAAGCTCCGCTTCCAAAGAGCGCACGTGGTGGTTGCTTAAATTCAACGATGACTTCAAGAACTGTTTCGGCTAACTTCTTGCCGGTACGTAAGTAAATCGGCACGCCAGCCCAGCGCCAGTTATCGATAAACAACTTCATGGCAACAAAGGTTTCGGTATCTGAACCTTCTGCAACGCCGGCTTCATCGAGATAACCTTCAAATTGGCCGCGAACCACATCATTTTTGTTGATATCGCGAATTGCAGAGAGCACCTTGATCTTCTCATTCTGCATCGCTTCAGAGCCCATATCGATAGGTGGCTCCATCGTTAGCATGGTGAGCACCTGCAAAATGTGATTCTGCAGAACATCTCGGGTTGCACCTACGCCGTCGTAGAACTTGCCACGGCCTTCGATTCCAAAACTTTCTGCCATCGTGATTTGAATATTAGATACATAGTTGCGATTCCATACTGGCTCAAAGAGCGTGTTGGCAAAGCGGAAAACAAGTAAGTCTTCGACAGCTTCTTTGCCTAGGTAATGATCGATGCGATAAATCTGTTCTTCTGGCAAGATCTTCTTGAGTTCAGCATCAAGCGCCTTTGCACTTTGCAGATCGCGACCAAAAGGCTTCTCGACAACCACGCGGGCGCGGCGTGTGATTCCAACTAGCGCAAGCGCTTCGGTGATGCGAGCAAAGTATTCAGGAGCAATCGCCAAATAAATAACTGGGAGTTTGAAATCCTTGAGCGCTTCAGCGAGTGCCACAAAAGTTTGTGGATCTTCATAGTCGCCAACGATGAGCTTGATTTCGCCAAGTAGCTTAGACAAAGCAGCTTCATTTACATCGGGCTTGCGAGCACGTACTGCGCTTTCTACATTCTCTTTAAATACTTCCTGGGTCCATTTTGAAGATGCTACGCCTACGATTGGTATGTCGAGTTCGCCTAAATCTTCTAGGTCATAGAGCGCAGGAAAGAGCTTCTTCTTCGCTAAATCACCTGTTGCACCGAAGAGAACGAGTGCATCAGCTTTCATTTATTTCCTGCCTGAGGCTTTTCGTTGTGGCCGCCAAACTTGTAACGCATCGCGCTCAAAACGCGGTTGGCAAACTCATCATTGTTGCGGGATGCAAAGCGCGCATATAAAGATGCACTCAATACATGAGCTGGGATTCCCGCCTCAATTGCTGCTTGCACAGTCCAGCGACCTTCGCCGCTATCGCTCACTTGGGTTGAATATTCAGTAAGTTCTTCTGATTCAACGAGCGCTTGCGCGGTCAGATCGAGCAGCCACGAAGCAACTACGCTGCCACGTCGCCATACTTCTGTAATCGCTGGGATATCTAAATCGTATGCAGGGTTCATCTCATCAGCGGCTTCAAAGATTGCCAGCCCTTCAGCGAAAGCTGCCATCATTCCGTATTCAATTCCATTGTGAATCATCTTCACGAAATGTCCAGCTCCTACAGGGCCACAGTGCAGGTATCCATACTCTGCTTGTGTTGGTTCGCCTGTGCGACCGGGAGTGCGCTCCGCTGATTCAACTCCTGGGCAGAGCGCTTTAAAGATTGGATCGAGCGCCTTTACAACAGCCTTATCTCCGCCGATCATGAGCGAATATCCGCGCTCGAGTCCGTAAACACCACCAGAAGTTCCAACATCGACAAAGTGAATTCCCTTTGCCTTTAAAAGTTCTGCATTTTTCAAGTCATTTTTGTAATAACTATTTCCGCCATCAATGATGGTGTCGCCCGCAGATAAGTGCTCAGCCATGGCAGCAATCGTTGAATCAGTGACAGCAGCCGGAACCATGATCCAGACTGTGCGGGGCGTGGAAAGCTTTGCGGCGAGTTCTGCCATATCGGCTGCGCCAATAGAACCTTCTGAAGCAAGCGCCTTTACTGCATCAGGGCTAACGTCATAGACAACAGATGTGATGTTGTGGCGGGCAAGGCGTCTGACGATATTGGCGCCCATGCGTCCAAGACCGACCATTCCAAAATTGGTTGTTGTCATGAAAGTGCCTATTCGCTTAAAAAGACGCTCAACGTTGAGGCCCTTAGTCTATATGAGCCAATGCTCTTCCCTGAAATTCTGCAGAAATTACGGAGTTTTACTCTGAGAAAAAGGCTTCTGTATCGACAATCAGACGAGTATGAGAATTTCCTCGAACATAACTTGCAGGTATCGAGAGATCACCTTCAATAATCTTCGTAACTGCTTCAGCTTTGCTCTCCCCCGCAGCAACAATCCAGACTTCTTGCGCACAATTAATCATTGACATCGTAAATGAAATTCGCTCTGCAGGTGGTTTCGGTGAATCTGTGATTGCGATTATCCGACGTTGATCATCAATATCTGTCATTCCTGGAAAGAGTGAAGCAACATGGCCATCAGGTCCTAGTCCAAGTACATTCAAATCAATATCAACGTTCTCGAGCGCCAACGCATAATCGTTAGCTGCTTCCTGCACGCTCTTGGCCTTATCGCTTGCTAACCCTTCATGGATGCTGATCTGCAGATTCTTCACGCTCTCATGAAAGGGAAAAGCATTTCTTTCTACGCTATCGGCTGCAACAAATCTCTCATCGCTCCACCAAATGTGGAGCCCCTTGAAGGCATCTAAATCGGCATTGAATTCATGCACTAGCGCTTCGGAAATTTGAACGCCAAGCGTTCCGCCAGTGAGCACCAAATGGAATTGGCTCTTGAGTTTGAGCCCCTTCTCAATAGCGGCCAAAATCTGAACTGTTACCTCCTGAGATAATTCGGCAGCATCTGCATACAAAGTCAGATCTAATTCATCATCGATATCGCCGACAATTGCATCGAAGTCATCACTCATTGCGGCCCCATCTCTTTGATAACTCAACTGCGCTGATCTCGTAGATATCTTCTGGTCCATCGATGTCATCCATCTGCTGACCTTTAAAGTCAAAGCCGAAGTATTTAATCACCGCGATAGATGGCAGATTATCTGGACTTACTGTGTATCTCAAGGTTCGAACTTCTGGAAAACTCACAGCCCACCGCCACATCAATAGCAAAGCCTCTTTGGCATAACCCTTACCCTGAAAGGCAGGTTCAATTTCTAGGCCAATCTCAATCATTCCCTCGCTATCGGGTGCGCCATGGAAGCTGGTGCTTCCAATAATTTCTCGGTTTTCTTTGAGAACGATAAATCTGACAAACCACTTGTTCAGTTTTGGGTCAACCTTTACCTGCGGCACACGCCAGGCAAGTGGCCCAGAAT
>JAIXPU010000055.1 GCA_027486075.1 Streptomycetaceae bacterium
CTACTGCACTTGCGACCTCTTGCACCTTTTCAAATAAAGCAGAAGGAGCAACAGGCTTTGCGCCATCGCGCCAGAAAGATGTGGAGCAGAAGAGATGAGTGCGCGCACGAGTCATTGCCACATAGCCAAGCCGAATCTCTTCGCGCATCTTGAAATCTACACATCGCTGTGCAAAGGCATCAATAGCTTTCTTTGCCTGCGCATTTGTTGTTGCCCCATTCCAAGAGAATGCGGGCAATATGTCAGCATCTCCACGGAGTGCAAATGGAATATGTCGCTCGTTGGTAATCCAGTTATCTGGGTCAGATGAATTTGCACTAGGAAAAGTTCCTTCGGCAAGACCAGGAACTGCAACGACATCCCATTCGGCGCCCTTAGCCATATGGATAGTGAGAATCTGTACGACGCTGGCATCTACTTCTGGTGCACCAGCTTTAAGACCACCCTCTTCTTCACTTGCAACATCGAGCCATTGCAAGAAAGCAGAGAGGGTTCCGCCGCTGCGCGCAAACTTGGCAGCTTCATCCATAAAGCGATCAAGATGTCGACGACCATGTGTTCCGCCATCACGGAGCATCACTTCAGTTTCTAGGTTGAGGTAGCGCTCAATATCGACAACAAGATCTGTAATCGGCGCTGATGCGCGAGAGCGAAGTCGGCGCAGGTCTGCAGCAAAGGCTGTCAACCTTTCATACCCGACAGCGCTAAATTTTGATTTGTCACACTTTTCAATCTCATCGAGTGCGTCAATGACACTCCCGATAAATTGATCATCGGCTTCAGCAGATTGTGGATTACCTGCAACGATGTTTTTGACGATGCTCCGACTATCAGCTGCTAAGGATTCAGAGCGAGAACGCGCAAAGCGACCAAGAGATGCAATATCTCGTGCGCCTAAATTGATGCGTGGCCCCGTCAGATGGCGCATCAGCGATGCGCCTGCATCAGGGTTGTTAATCACCTTAAGCATCGCCACCAAATCTGCGATCTCAGGAACATGCACAAGTCCGCCTACACCAAGGACTTCAGAAGGTATTCCTGCCTTGGCTAGTGACTCTTGAATCAGCGCAATCTGCGCACGCTTGCGGACAAGAACTGCAAAGGTCTTAGGGACTTTGCTTCCTGCCTTGGTGCGTTCTGGGTTATTCCATAGCGGTTCAAAGTATTCAGCGATGGCAGTGGCTTCACCTTCAAGGTTTTCAAATATTCCGCAACTCACATTTCCTTTTCCTGCGCCCTTACGTGGTTTTAGCGCTGCAACGGTGATGCCTTCATCTTTACGAACATCGGCCGAGATTTCATTGGCAAGAGCCAAGATTGATTCATCGTTTCGGTAGGTAGTTAGAAGTTCGTAGACATCTCTGCCGGTGGCACCTTTTGCCTTAGGAAAGTTTGTATTGAATGCACTGATGGTTCCAGATGAAGCACCGCGCCAGGTATAGATAGATTGGCAAGGGTCGCCAACGGCAGTGACGGGATGTCCTCCACCAAAGAGCGCTGATAACAATCGCACTTGTGACTGCGAAGTATCTTGATATTCATCGAGCAGAACAATTGGGTATTTGGCGCGTTCGAGTACTCCGACATCTGCAAAGTTGACAGCGATATCTGCAGCCAGGGAAATCTGGTCATCAAAGGAGAGCTCACCTGATTGGCGACGCGCGTCTAGGAAAGCTTGCATCATCGGAAGCATGGCAATTCGCTGGTTGAGAACTTTTGCTACTTTGCGAGTCTCATCATTGGTAGGGCCCGTCATAGCAATAACTTGCTGCAAGAGTTCTTCATCCGCGGCGCGTATTTGATCAACAGTTACTCGGTGTTCGAGAACCATTGAAGTAAGCCCCAATAAATCCTTCACGACAGTGCTTGCTGCATCCGATGTAGCAAAAATTCCGTCATCCCATTCGCGCACCAACTTATTGGCCAACATCCAGACAGCTGCTTCACCGAGTGGCTGCACATCAGCATCGATGCCATAACGGATTGCATGCTCGCTTAAGAGGCGCCCGGCATAGGAGTGATATGTAGTAACCGCGGTATCAAGGCTGCTGAAAGTGCGCGCAATACCCTGTTTATCTTGGGCCTGCTGGAATTGGCGAAGACGCCTTCTGATACGGGTATTGAGTTCGCCAGCTGCTTTGCGAGTAAAGGTAAGGCCCAGAATTTGATCAGGTCGCGCAATCTCATTGGCCACAAGATAGACAACGCGAGCTGACATCGTTTCGGTCTTTCCAGAACCTGCACCTGCAATAACAACTGCAGGTTCGAGCGGATTATCTTGAATCGAGATAATTGGGCGTTGCTCATCAGATGGAAGATGGAAGGTGGGATCAATAGAAATAATCATCTGCGCGACTTGATCAGGTGTGTACTTCTCAATCATTGATGTACCGCCTTACCTTCAAGGTACAACGGACATGATGGCTTCACCTTGCACTGTTTACACATATCGTTCTTGCGTGCGGTAAATGTTGCAGCGCCCATACCAACGGCAATCTCATCAAGAATCGCTGTGGTCGCTTCCACGTCAACTAGCGCGTCTTGTTCGCGGGTGCTGTAGCTCTTATTTTTACTTGCTAGATAGACAAGTTGTGCGCCCAGGACTTCGGTTGACTTCAGCTTCTCCTCAAAACCATCGAGGATAACACCGAGCTGATAACAGGCTAACTGCAGATTGCTCTTGGCGCCATCTCCTGAGATCTCTTTCTTTCCAGTCTTAAAGTCGATAATGAAATGTTTGCCAGCAGAGTCAACTTCAATACGATCTACATTTCCTCGGATAAGTGCGCGACCCACTGTGATTTCAAAGCTTTTTTCAACACCTGCGACGGTACGGTCATTGTCAGCAAGTGACTTGGCGTGGAATACCGAGAATCGCTCAAGCATCTTCTTGGCTCGCGTAAGGGCTGCTTTACTGATCCAACCTTGGCTATCGTCAATCAGCGGCCACGAATCAATGAGTTTGCTCTGCAACTGTTCATCGGTAATTCCAGGTTCTTCAACTTTAAGGCGAGCAAATTCGTGAATGACAGAACCTAATAACTGCGCCGTTGAATCACCATCTGTTCCACCGCTCTTTTCGAGGAACCATTTGAGGCCGCACTCAGTGAAGTTTTCTGCTCCAGATGGAGAGACGGGCACGAGAGAACCAGCGTCAATGACTGGTAATTCGGTAGTAATCGCAGCCGATCCAAGCCACTGTGATGTTTGGGCTAGATGAATTCCGTTTGCGCTTAGGGTTTTGAGGAGTGAAGCAGCACCTGTATTGCCAGTCAGATTTACCTCGCGTCGCAAAGTTGCAACGAGAGCAGCTGCGGTCAGCGGACGTGGAACTTCGATTTCAGATGCAGCCGTGCCTAACGAATCGGCCAAGTCTTCGAAGAAGATAGAGGGCGTCTCATCTTCACGAGAGATTGCAGTAACAAGTAAGGATTCGCGGGCGCGGGTTGTTGCAACATGGAACAAACGCGCTTCATCTTCGGCAAGTGATGAGGCGGCAATCATGTCGAGAGTAACTTGCGCCAGTTCATCTCCGTGGCGCACTCGTTCAACTAAACGTTCAGCGCCAAGGAGCGAACTACGCTGTTTGAGATTAGGCCATGAGCCTTCTTGAACACCAGCAACTGCAACGTGGCGCCACTGGCGACCCTTTGCCGAGTGAACGGTAAGGATTTCAACGACATCAGGGCGCACACCACGAGCGGTAATAAGGTCGGTGACAATTGTTTCGTTGGCGATTTCTGTAAGGAATAAATCTGGCTTGGCGCCAGGAAAACGTTCGATATGGCGAGCAGCAGAATCAAAGAGCTGAATCATCGCATCGAGATCGCGGTCTGCAGCTGCTCCACGAGATCCACCCTTGAGAGCAGCAGCGCGCCATGCATCGGCAATCTTCTCGTTATCGCTATTGGTTGCGTTATTCCAGATAGCCCACAAGAGATCGTGAATTGTTGCGCTCTTCTTGGCTATTGATTTCTTGGCAGTGGCAAGCAAGGTGTGGACTCGGAGTAGTTCAGCAGAATCTTCGATTGCGATATCGCCAGTAAGAATCGCATCGAGAATTAACTCTGTGCCAGAACGTTTATCACTTGCCTCATCACGCGCGGCTAAGAGCGCAGCACGGGTGCGACGTAGCGAAACCGATGTGGCTCCCCCGAATTCGGATGTCAGTAACTTTTCTGCAGTATCAAGGTTGAGAGGTTGTGCACCAGTTGCAACTCGGGCTAGTAATAGAAAGGGCGCAATGGCCGCGTTATTGGCTAGCGCCTCAACGTCTCCGGCTGTGGGAATAGATACTTGAGAGAAAGCGCGCCGGATGGCCGATGCAGTTTGTCCGTGTGATCGCACAATCACTGCCATCTGCGAATACGGCACACCTTGCATCAAGTGTGCGCGCTTAAAGTTATAGGCGATGTACTGAGCTTCTTCGGATTCGCTAGCCAACCGCGCAGTTTGCACGACAGGTGCTCCACGGTAATTGGTAGTGAGTTCAATCTTTTTAGCACCGGCCGAAAGATAGGCGTCAATGACAGCAGCAATACCTTCAGGATCTGCGCCACGAAAGCGCCCCACAGCGCTTGCGCTATCAGCGACGATGACAAGGTCGGGGCCGGCAAGAAGTGAGAGCAGAGCGCGCTGTGCTGGATCGCTCTCTTGGAATTCATCAACGATGATCGTGGTAAATCGGTTACGTAGTTCAGTAAGCAGCGTTGGGTTTGCGCGCAGATAGTTAATGGCGCTATTAATAATTTCAGATGGGTCGATGCGAACTTTGGCATCGCCTGCCAAGACTTCTTGCAGAGTCATAGCCCCTAAGTAACGCTTCCAGAATTCTGCAGCGCCTTCCCAGTATTTTTCGCCTAACTGTTTCCCGCGCAAGGCAAGGTCATCGGGAGTAATGCCGCGTTCATTGGCGCGCATAATCAGATCACGAAGTTCGCGGACAAATCCTTGGGTCTTTAGCGGTTCACCAAGTGATTCAGGGGCCTTCTTTAAATCGCCATGCCACTGCTTATAACCATCTTCAATATCACCATCGAGAAGTTGAGAGATAAAAGTTTCTTGTTCAGCGCCCGAGAGCAAAACAATCTCGCGGAAGTTATCGCCAGTACGCATCTTAAGAATGGAATAGGCAAGTGAGTGAAAGGTGCGGGCAAGTGGTTCGTGCACAGTCTTACCAGCACGCGTCACAATGGCATCACGTAGTTCAGATGCACGTTCGCGTCCGTAGGTAAGCAAGAGAATTGAATCCGGTGACTGTCCACCCTCAATGCGTGAGAGCGCTGCTTCAATCAGCGTTGTAGTTTTTCCGGTACCTGTTGCACCGGTGAGAATAAGTGGAGAGCCACGATGAGATGCAGCTTCTAGCTGCGCTGGGCTGAGAGTAAGAGAGATAGCAGCTGGTGCGGCCCTGACTAGGCGTAGCTGCTCTTTACTCACAGTTCGTATTCAACCCTACCGCTCTGACAACGGGCTCGATTCGCGCTAAAAAGCCCATCGCAGCGCGCTATGGCTTATAGGTAAATGAGATCTGGCCGGAGATGACATGGCCATCGTTTGAGACAACTCGATAGGTGAGGCGATATTTGCCCGCCTTCACCGCAGCTTTACTCATTGGAACTGTGAGCACTTCCTTAGCGATTGCGACTTTGCCGAGTGAAATTCGCGTAAGGTTTGGTGCAATCAGTTGTACGCGAGATGGTTCTTTTCCGGGCAACCTTAAAATCTCTTCATTAAATGTTAATGTGAAAGTTTTTGGAAAAGTTTTTACCACCGCACCGCTCTTTGGCGTTGAAGTAACAAGTGCTGAATGGCCTTGCGCTGCTGGAGTTATGAGCGCTAGCGCTCCACTCAGTAGAACAAGTCCAAACTTACGCATTAGCTCTGATTATTCTTCTTTGCACGTGAAGTGGCGCGAGCACGTTCTGCACCATCGAGAGTCACCTTGCGAATACGAACAACAGCTGGAGTTACTTCTACGCATTCATCTTCGCGACAGAATTCGAGAGCACCTTCCATGTTGAGCTTCTTAGGTGGAATCAACTTTTCAGAATCATCTGTACCGGATGCACGCATATTGGTGAGCTTCTTTTCGCGAACACAGTTGACATCCATGTCATCTGATCGTGAGTTCTCACCGATAACCATGCCTTCATAAACTTCATCACCAGGTTCAACGAAGATTGAACCGCGCTCTTGAATTCCTGCGAGAGCATAAGAAGTTACAGCGCCCATACGATCTGAGACGAGAGATCCTGTGCCACGTGTTCGCAGTTCTCCGAACCAAGGTTCGTATGAATCAAAGACGTGGTGCAGCAAGCCGGTTCCGCGAGTTTCGGTAAGGAACTCGGTACGGAAACCAATAAGTCCACGGGAAGGAACCTTGTAATCAAGGCGAATCCAGCCAGTGCCATGGTTAACCATCTGCTCCATACGGCCCTTGCGCAGCGCCATCAACTGAGTGAGAACACCTAAGTAATCTTCAGGAGCATCAATTGATAGGCGCTCCATTGGTTCATGAAGTTTTCCATCAATCATCTTGGTAACCACCTGTGGCTTACCAACTGTAAGTTCAAAGCTTTCGCGCTTCATGATTTCAACGAGAACTGCGAGCTGAAGTTCGCCGCGACCCTGAACTTCCCATGTATCTGGGCGTTCGGTATTGAGAACGCGAAGAGAAACGTTACCGATGAGCTCTTTATCAAGACGATCTTTTACTTGGCGCGCAGTAAGCATCTTGCCGCTCTTGCCCGCCAGTGGAGATGTATTGATACCGATGGTCATCGAAATTGATGGTTCATCAACTGTAATAAGTGGAAGTGCATGAGGGTTTTCAAGATCTGCCAAGGTTTCGCCCAAGGTGATTGTCTCGATGCCAGCGACTGCGATGATGTCGCCAGGTCCTGCCTCTAGCGCTGGAACGCGCTCAAGCGCTTCAGTCATCAGAAGTTCTGAAACCTTGACGCGCTCTGTTGTTCCATCTGTCTTAATCCATGAAACCGTCTGGCCCTTTTTGATGACACCTTCGTGAACGCGGCAGAGAGCTAAACGTCCAAGGAATGGGGATGAGTCAAGGTTTGTGACGTGCGCCTGAAGCGGTGCACCTTCGTGATAAACCGGAGCTGGAATTGCAGAGAAGATAGTGTCGAATAGAACATCGAGGTTCTCTTCTACTGGCATTCCACCATCTGCGGGACGTGTCAAGGATGCACGACCTGCTTTAGCTGATGCGTAGACAACTGGGAATTCAATCTGCTCTTCATTGGCATCGAGATCGAGGAAGAGTGCATATGCCTCGTCAACAACTTCTGCGATACGTGAGTCTGGACGATCGACCTTGTTAATCAACAAGATAACGGGAAGATTCTTCTGTAGAGCCTTACGCAATACGAAACGCGTTTGTGGCAGTGGGCCTTCAGATGCATCGACGAGAAGAATGACGCCATCAACCATTTCAAGACCACGTTCAACTTCGCCACCGAAATCTGCGTGGCCTGGTGTATCAATAATGTTAATGACAGTGTCACCGCGACGAACAGATGTGTTCTTGGCAAGAATCGTAATTCCCTTTTCGCGCTCAAGATCCATTGAATCCATCATGCGATCTTGGCCTTCTTCTTGCTTCTTATAGGCAGCAAAGGCTCCGGATTGCCACAGCATCGCATCAACAAGCGTTGTCTTTCCGTGGTCAACGTGAGCGATGATCGCAACGTTGCGCAGGTTGTCGCGGGTCTTCCGTGGAAGATCCTTGAGGTGTGCCTGATTGAGGCGTGCGCGGGCTGTGTTAAGTGCTGGTGTATTAGACATTGAATCTGAACTCCACTACGTCTCCGTCTTGCATGATGTATTCCTTGCCTTCCATACGGACCTTGCCCTTTGCTTTCGCATCGACCATTGAGCCCGCTTCTACCAAGTCGGCAAAAGAAACGATTTCAGCTTTAATGAAACCCTTTTGGAAATCTGTGTGAATGACGCCAGC
>JAIXPU010000052.1 GCA_027486075.1 Streptomycetaceae bacterium
AATGCCAGCGTTTAAGTTAGATGGCCGAGTTTTGGCTGGGCTACTCGCAAACAAAAAGCATGTCGGTTACTACCCATTTAGCGGCTCGATACTTCATCTCTTCCCAGAAGAGCTGGCTAGGTTTTCGACTACAAAGAGTGCGATTCATGTGCCCGTTGATAAACCGCTTGCGAAGGGCCTGATTAAGAAATTGATTAGAGCTCGAATTCAACAATAACTGTGGGCGGTGAGGGTTTCGAACCCCCGACATCTGATTAGCTCACGAAGAACGTCTACTATCTTGACTTACCTCCCAATTATAGGGTTTTGGTCTGACATTTAGAATTTGAACCAGAAATTGGACGCAAATAGCGCCTTATTCCGCAAATATGGATATTTATTGGACACTTTATGGAATCAAACATAGGGCTTGATGTTTAATTAACGCATGTTAGACGTGACCGTTTTATATGTTTCACTAATACAGGTTTCTGGAACTTTTGTTGCTTTGATGGCAGGTTTCGCCGTAAATCGATACTTTACTAACAACTCAGAAAAACAAAAATATGTTTTTGAACAAAGATTAAATCAGCCAGAGCTCAGTCGACTTCGAGAAATCGTGGAAAATCAGAAAAATGCCCGAATTGAGGGTGAAACTGCCAATGTCATGGATGTCATGCTGGACCTCCTCATTGAGAAACCTGAAATATCTGATGATGAAATTATAGAAACTGTTGACGCCGATATGGAAGAAGAAGAAGTAAAAAATCTGGTGGCAAAAATAAGAAATGAGTACCAGAATGCAGACAGGATTATAAATTCGAAATTAGGGGCTCTAATACCTCAACCAACTTTAGAGCAATTATCAAGTTTAAATATTAGTGTTGACGATTTTAATCGACCTATATATTTGCGAAAATTGCGGGAAATCGGTGATCAAAAGAGACGATTACTAAATGTGAACAACCCATTTAACATAGACATTTCTGCTTTTGAATCTTTGTCACGAATGCGAGTTCCATTTCCTCAAAATCTTCATCTACCAGATGCAGGAAACTCGGAAGCAAAGAATATCGAATTATTAAAACAGGCTCTCCATTTAGACTATCTGATAACGAACGAAATAGAAGCACGTAAATCAGCTATGAAGATGCGATATTTTTACATTGCTAGTGGCGTGACTACTGTTTTCGGTTTAATAGTTCCTACATATCTACTCACGAGAAGACCAATAAGCGACTGGATCCTCGTTAGAAACTATCTCCTTTTTGCTTTGATTGTTTCCGTAGGGTTATCTTTTTGGTACGTCTATAAAACTATTGCTGGAAATGTAAAGAATTGATAAAACCATTATCAGCGTTTTGGATGTCTAGATATAGCTAAATTAACAGATTCCTTAAATCGACTTGGACTGTCAAAACCCAATTTGTAAATATCCGAATTCTGAAGATTCAACATCTCTCTTAAATTTTCTATTGGAAAATTAGGGTTGAAAATTACCGCAAATCTAACTGATGAGTCTTTATCCTCAATAAGTTTGTTTAAAATCTTAACTGGTGTACTTGCATTGCGTCCGATGCGATCCCTAATATAAAAAACTGGATGATCTGAAAGTTGACTAATTTGCCTCTCGTTTAAACTCGTATTTTCCGAAATCCTGGAATATTTGTGCAATATATCGTGTTCGGTTAATCCATTAACAGTTTCGACATATTTTGAAATCAATTCTTTAGGTAAGTTTGGGTTTGCAAGTAAATAGAAAATAGTCGTATCGTCTTGAGATTTTTCAAGTTCTACCAAAACGCTTACAGGAGTATTTAAATTACCGGCTATTGAAGGTTCAAAGTAGCTTTCAACCCTTGGAGGGATCCAATCATGTCGCTCGTTCGGTAATGGTCTATTTAGAAATCCTTCAGTCCATTTCATTATTTTGAGAATAGTCTTAGTAGAAGTATTTGGGTTAGAAAGCACGTTTGCTACTGCCATTCTCCAATTTGTAGGATCTAAATGTTCGAATGCATCCCTTTCTCCCAATTTATCTAATAATTCTTTTGACGATGATGGGTTCTGTGATAACCAAAGACGACAATCTTCGTATTCGAAAAGACTTTCTAGTATTTTTGATGGGGTTGAGGGATCTTTAGCAGCTCCAAATCGCCAATCCATTTTATTTGCCTTCCCATTTCTCGGTTAAATCCATAAGTTCAGAAATTGATTTAACTGTGAATTTAGATTTACTCCATGCCTCTGTATAGCCATCAAATTTTCCTGCAATATCTCTATTTGCTAAATCTGCACCGCTAGATTTCAGCATTTTTAGTATTGCAGACTCCCAATTCTGTGCAACTAATCCTTGCATTGGTCCTCTAATTTCGAGAATTGACCAGCCAAGTTTCTCATGGCTTGCCAATCTAGTTTTGGGCACATTAGTTATGCCTATTTGAAACATATCCCAAGCATCATGTTGTAGAAAATAAAGCCAACCATCACGATTTGGATCAAATCCATAATTTGCACAGGTTGGACACCCCGACTCTTTTGTTCCTGTTCTTGCACCTACAGATGTTTCCCAGACATGACCTTCAGAACACTTCCATGATTTCTTAGCTCTTGCCCCTGCAATTATTGATTGCGGATCCCACCCATTCACTTCATCAAGTAAGTGCGGATGAGTTGTAGCGAAGTCATTAAAACCTACGAGAAGTCTGTGATTAGAACAAAATGGGCAACCATTTCCGGATTCACGAAATCTAGTGTTCACAGGTGCATCCCAAATATGCCCTAGATTGCACTTCCACAGTTTCTTAACTTTTGAACCAGCAGTAACACTTGAAGGATCCCATTCGTAGGCTTGTTTTGCTATTTCTGGATTTGTAGTTTTAAGGTCATTAATTCCAATTTGTAAAATCTGATTTACACAAACAGGACAACCTCTTCCCCTGCTTCTGGAATTAACCATTGCATTCCAAATGTGTCCTTTTGCGCATTGCCATTTCATTTTCTTATGACTCTCAGCGCCAATTTCCTTTGGATTCCATCCCGAAGCTTCTGCTGCGAGCGCTGGGTGCGTGCTAGCTAAATCATTGATACCAGCCACAATGGTTTTGTTTTGGCAAACCGAACAACCTGATTTTTTGTGAGCTCTGTTAACGATTGCGGACTTAAATAAATGCCCATTAGAACATTTCCACTCCATTATTTTGTCTGAACCTGAAACAAATTGTTTTGGATCCCATCCATGCGCTTCTTTTGCAACATCTGGATGCGTGCTCTCAAGGTCATTTACGCCAGCTTGAACCTTCTTATTTGAGCAAACGGGGCATCCAATTCCTTTACTTCTAGAATGAATTACGGATTCGTATTTGTGGCCTTCTTTACAAGTCCAACTCATCTTCTTTCCCATACCAGCTGAGAAATCTTTCGGATTCCAACCATCTGCTTCGCTTGCAATTTGGGGATGGGTAGTTTCTAGATCATTAAAGCCAGCTAGAACTTTTCTATTAGCGCAGTATGGACAACCTGTCGGCTTTTTACTCGTCCGACTATATATTGGAGTTATATAAATATGCCCTAATGGGCACCTCCATTCAACAGCTTTACCACTACCTGCAGTAAATTTTTCAGGATCCCAACCATATGCTTCGACTGCGAGCGCCGGATGAGATTTTTTTAGTGAATCTTTTTTATTCATTAGATATCAAATCTTTTAATTCGCTAATGCTTGAAACCTTCAATTTACTTTCAATCCAAGATTCCGAATATCCATCAAATTTGCCTGCTATGAATTCAACATCTACTTGAGCGCCTATTTTCTTTAAGTATCTAAGACTTTTCGTTTCGAGCTCTCTTGTTGCTAAACCATTCATCGGTCCTGCAATATCTAAGACTTCCCAACCTAATTTCTTATGCTTTGCTATTCGCTTCTTAGGAACATTTGTTATACCTAGTTGCATTAACCCCCAAGTAGGATGCGAAAGCAGATAAAACCACCCATCTTTAAGCTGGTCGAAGCCCGTTTTAGCGCAGGATGGGCATCCATGTCCTTGAGTTCTATCTTTGACCGCAGATAGGTAAATATGCCCTTCTGGGCATACCCATTTCCTCTTCTTTTCGGTGCCAGCAGTAACAGACGTTGTATCCCACCCAAAGGCTTCAAGAGCAATCTCAGGATTCGTAGTTTGTAGATCATTGAAACCAACCAGAACCATATTTCCTGCACAAATAGGGCAACCTTTACCTTTTGTTCTACTAGAAATTTTGGCTTCCCAAGTGTGCCCTTTGGAACAAATCCAAGGTAAAGATTTATTGCTATTGATAGTAAACACTCTCGGATCCCAGCCATGTGCTTCTCTAGCAAGGTTCGGATTTGCGCTCGCTAAGTCATTGAATCCTGATTCGACTCTCTTTCCTCCGCATATAGGGCATCCCCTACCTTTTACTCTGGAATTAACTACCGCTTCCCATATATGGCCTTCTTTGCACTTCCAAGATTTCTTAGTATTGCTTCCAATAGTTACCTCGTCTGGATTCCAACCAAAAGCCTCTTCAGCTAGCTCTGGAAATGAAGCTTTTACAGTTGGCAACAAGTTTTTCTTCTTATCTGTGCTTTTCTTTTTTTCAAAAGAAGTCTTACCGCACTTTCTGCATCCGCTTCCTTGAATAGCTCTTGAGCTAACTCTTGCAGTCCATTCGTGACCATTTGAACATTTCCATAGAACATTCTTTCTACTTCCAGCTTGCAAAGTGGATGGGTCCCATTCAAATGCTTCTTTTGATAAGTCGGGGTGAGTTGTTCGCAAGTCATTAAATCCAGCGAGAATTCTTCTCCCTGTGCAAATTGGACAATCATTTGAGCCACTTGATGTTCTGTCGGATGGCTTTGCATTCCATTTATGGCCAAATGAACATTGCCATTCAAGTAATTTATTACTCGATACAGTTACAGTTCTAGGGTCCCATCCATACGCCTGTTCTGCCATTGACGGATTTATGGTCGCAAGATCATTAAAGCCAGCTAACACCCTTTTACCAACGCAATATGGGCACTTACCGCTACCCATGGCTCTATCTGAAATACGTGCTTGCCATTCGTGGCCAAGAGCGCATTTCCAAGCCTTCAGGGCATCTGAGCCAGCTGAATACTCATTCGGTTCCCAATTCAAGGCCTGAAGGGCCAAATGAGGGTGGGATTCCCCCAACCTACCCTTGGGACTTTCCTTAACCATATTTGGATTATGGCAGATTGGGGTGACAGATGGGGTTTTGTAAGCTCAAAATGACCATATCAGGGGCATATTTGGAAAAATGTTAATAACTATCTTATTTGAATCATTGACCGCCAACTGCATATTTCAATGAATCTAGTGCGCCCATGTATTAATAAGATTATTAAGAATATAGTCACGATGATTAATAACCCATACAAATTGTCTTAACTAAATAATTAGTTATTAATCAATTTTATTTAGTATTTTCGCATTAGAAAATCTATTAATGTAAAATAGAGTTGTAAGAAGCACATGATGAGCTTCAACTTTGAGAAACATTTGGCCGATGATTTTCACAATCCTTGGAATGTGAGCGTAGAAGACACCGCCAAATGTTCTTCTCATAAGTTCAAAGATCTCAAAGCTTTTTGCCTTGAGATCTTTGTCTTTTGTTTTACGCATGGAGAGGCAAGTGCGAAACTAATTGCCCAGGGAGTAACAGACCGAATCTGTGGCTGAAAAACAAGTGCCTATGAATGCAGGTGCAAGAGAAATTAACTAGCAGGGCAATACGCATAGCCTGTCCTGTCTTATAAATGTAATTTCATTTGGCGCTATTTGTGAGATTAGAACCTCATGCCCTGAAACTTCAGACGGAAGATAAGGGGGCTTTTAAGCCCCCTATTGCTTAGAGCGGAAGATGGAATGAATATAAAAACTTATACATGTAAATGGTGTTATTCCATTTATTTTAAAGAAGACAAAGATAAGCATTTTGAATGCATGAAAAAGAAGAATCGCTTTCTATATCAAAGGAAGCGAAGTTTAGAGAGAGGAAATTATGAGTACAAAAAGAAAGAAACTAAAAAAACCATTTGAAATTAGAGAGTTGAATATTTTTGATTCAAAGGATTATCAAAAAGCTTTAAATGAAAGCAAAGACTATTTAGAGCATTTTTTAGATTGGGGAATAAATGCTTCAAATTATGATTTAGAACAATGTAAAAACATTATTACATTAATGAACTTAGAGAAGCACCCTAATAGAACATTCGGTATTTGTATATGGGGAAAAGTTGTTGGTGAGATTTCTATTGGTGAAGGCAGTAGATCAGATGGGTTACAGGTGACCTATTGGGTGAGCAAAAAACACGCTGGGAAAGGTCTTTGCAGTCGAGCACTAAAAAATATCGTAGATAAGTGCGTTCTTATGGAATACGTGAATTTCGTAGAAATACATGCAGACAAAAGGAATTTGGCTAGCCAGAAGGTTGCAAGGAATGCAGGCTTTGTTCATTACGATTCTTATGAATACGAAGATCATGGAACTTTGGGTATTGGAATCATGGATGTATTCATATACCTAACACCTAGAGCTAGATACCACTCAACGATGGCTAAGTTCTTTGGCAAGCAAGGGCTAGACTTGAATATCAGACCTGATAATTGGCGCAGAAAACAAGATTTATCATTAATAAGCACCAAAACTATGGCTTTTTAGAACTCCTAGTATTTAGCTGAATGATATTTCCTTGAGGCTCATTATTTGAATGACCCAAAATTCTTGTAGGAAGAGAAGCTTCAATCTCCTCATTTCGAACTTGAGTATATATACGTAAAGTTGTTGATACGTTCTTATGGCGCATTTGACGCCTAACTACTTCAGGATTGACCCCTCTTCGGATCATGTCTGTTGCATACCAGTGACGAAGCATGTGGGGATTAATGCTTTTGCCACCAGTACGAATTTGCCATTCTTTGTTTCTGGACAACTTATAGCAAGAATTGGTTACATCTTTTGTAGGTTTACCGAGATTCCAATACTCGCTCTTATCCATGTTGCGTACTTCTTCAGCTAACCAATTAGGTAGAAGGATTTTTCCGTAAGTTTTTGGACTGCCTAAATGAAGCCCATCTTGCGAATATGCTTGATTAACATCCAGAAAATCACCTTCTAGCTTATCTGGGGTCACCGCACATGCTTCCCCAACCCTCAATCCTGCATACATACAAAGGAGAAGCTGAAGTCGATATTTTGATCGACTAATAATCCACTCTAAATCTTCTTGTGAAGGTAGATCATAAATTCGACTCGCACCTTCTAGGTAAGGAAGGTCTTGGCATAGGCCCAAATCTCTAAACATAGATCGGGCTGTAATAAATAGCCTCTTACGTGTATTTTGATTAGCAAAACTCTCAACTTTATTTCTAATCAAACCAGAGGAAATTTCTTCTAACTCTAAATCCCAAATACCAATTTTCTTGATATCTCTAATATTTGTTTGCTTAGTTGAGTATTTGTAAGGTCGACTATCGACAATTTTAGTTACATATTCAGAAACCAACATCTTGGAACCATTCCCTCAAAATAATGGTCAAGATAAGAACTAAATGTTGGACTTAGAAACCCATTGGCGCTATATCCAAGTCTAGTTTTGTGAACTTACCGCCGACTTTCGGCGTTAATTCACATATTAGACATTTATCGTGGGCGGTGAGGGTTTCGAACCCCCGACATCCTCGGTGTAAACGAGGCGCTCTACCACTGAGCTAACCACCCGGCGTGCTTGCGAATACTACTTTATATATCCGAAAGAACGAAAATCGTGCCTGAAGTATGCGTAATTAGAGCGCTGCGATAGCGCTCTTGTAATCACCATTATTGCGAGCATCTCCGAGACCGTTTACAACGCTCCAACGAATGATGCCCTGCTTATCAATAACGAA
>JAIXPU010000119.1 GCA_027486075.1 Streptomycetaceae bacterium
GCGTTGTTCCACATATTTCCGGCTAAGGCAAAGACGGTTATGCCGATCATGCGCATGGACCAGGTGAGCTCATCTGTGGTCTCAAGGGCTAGGAGTTCGAGAAAGAGTGAGGGCAGAGCTAGAAGAAAGAGTGCGGATGCTCCAAAGACGATGGAGCCGCATTTGAGGGTGGTGCGTAGGGCTGGGTAGTTCATGGCTCGAGATTACAACGGGGGAGTCTGTTGTATTAGGCCTTTGGCTTCTTATCCTGTCCAGGTACGTCTTTATTTTCTTTGGCCGCTTCTCTATCAAGAGCTGCTTGCTCTTTGGCTGCAGCATCTAATATGTCTTGCGCAGCTTTTTCGGCATCTCTTATGGCTTTAGCTGCAGCGGCTGCGGCTGCGTCAGCTGCATCTTGTGCGGCCTTTGCGGCAGCGGCTGCATCTGCTGCTTCTTGAGCTGCCTTCGCTGCGGCGGCTGCGGCTGCATCAGCTGCATCTTGTGCGGCCTTTGCGGCAGCTGCTGCATCTGCTGCTGCTTGTGCAGCTCGTGCTGCTGCAGCATTTGGATCTTCAGCAGGTTGTGAAACTTGAACAAAGTTAGGTACTGGTGTGGCTAAGGCATCTTTGAGAGCCTGTGCAACTCGGATTGCTTCAGCTTCTCTGCGGGCTTCGGCCTCAGCTGCTTCACGAGCGGCAGTTTCCTCTTCCTCTTTACGAGCCTGTGCTTCGAGGGCTGTCTTTTCTTCTAGGAACCAGAGTAGGTGAAACTCGGCTGCTTCTCTAATAGCGCTTTGCTCAGCTTGGGTTTGTGAGGCTTGCGGAGATACTTCAGCAGCCACAACAGGAGCTTCTACTTCGGATGTAACTCCTGTGGGTTCAGGTGCGTCGGTACTTCCTGTATCTACCTGATTGTCAGCATCGAGGGTCTGTGGCGCTTGTTGGGAAGTGCGGATTGCGGGAGTCGCGGCGTTGATAAGAGAAGTGGGCGCTTCGACAGCCAAGGCGGAAAATACCGAAGAACCAATCAAGGCAGCGCCTCCCATGGAGGTGGAGAGGACTACAAATACTCGAGCGAGATTTTTGAGTGAGAAAGCGAAGAGTGAACCAGGAATATTAAGCATCTTATTGCCTTCTCAATTGTTCGAGCTCTTTATGGGTCTGCTCGTAGAGATCCCTGTAGGTATTAGCCCGCTTCGCTTCATGCTTATATGAATCAAGCTGATCTGCGTAGAGACCGCGAAATATTTTTTCTGCATTACTGATGCCGGTCTGTATCTTTTTTCTGAAGAGAAAGAGGAAGAGTGCAATTACATTGCCAACTACCATCAGCGTTAAAGATAGCTGCTTACCTTGAGTTGAGCTGAGATAGGAGATTGCATAACCCAAGCCCTTCACGGTTGTCACTGTCACAGCCACATCTGCAAGAGCATCGGCGCTAAATGACTGGCTTGCACTTGCCGAAGCGCCATTTCTTTGTGCAGAAATATTTACAACTGATCCTTGCTGGACTACATCGAGAATACGGTGAGACATAAAGTGACCTGAAGCCTGATCACGGAAAGTGACGATATCGCCTACTTTGAGTTCTGATGCCATCTTGTGCCTGGTGATGAAGGCATCACCGATCTCTGCAGCTGGATCAGAGCTTTTGGCGGTGACGGGTGAGATTCCGATACCTGAGTAGGAATGGAGGATTGACGGGACTGCGACGAGTGCAAGAATGAAGAGCAGCACAATCACGCGTGAAATCCTCTTAAACCAAGGTGTGTGAGTCTCTTTTCTTTGCATGCCCTGAAGGTAGGGGCGGTTTCTCACGGAAACCTCACGATTAAGTGACAGGCCGTACACAACATAAGTTTCACTTAAAATCAGGGCTAAACCGCTACACAATCGGTGATGAGCCTGCCAGACTTCAGCAATTATCAAAGAGAAAGTGTGATCAGCATGGCGAGCGCACAAAGTACGGTATTAGTGATTGATGACAACGAAGATATTCGCAATTTGGTCTCATTAGTCCTTGAAAAAGAGGGGTACCGGGTATTGATAGGGATAGATGGAAGTGATGGACTTGAGAAATTGGGCCTCAACAAAGTCGACTTAGTGTTCTTAGATGTGATGATGCCAGGAATAAGCGGCCTAGAGCTGTTGAAAACAATCCGAGCGAACAAGAGTAAGGAAATCAACTCGGTGCCCATCTGCATGATAACTGCGAAGTCTTCAGTGGAAGACATCGATGCGGCGCTCGAGTTAGGCGCCACTTCCTACATTGTTAAACCCTTCAGACCAACGGCGCTGACAGATAAAGCCAATAGTCTGTTAGTAGCCAACGTCTAATGCCTGGAAAAGAGAGAAAATGAATACAAAGAAAATAGCAGGGCTGTTAGCAACTTTAATAATTCCCCTGATCGTCACGACAACGGCTGTCGAAGCCGCAGAGGTTAATCCCTATGGTGGCGTCGCAGTAAAACCACCGGCTCCAACCGAAGTCATCTTTACGATAACAAATGGAAAGAGCGTCAAGCAGTATTCAATGAACTCACTCAAAGCCTTAAAGCCAACAACAATTACTATTTATGAGCCTTTCGTAAAGAAAGAGCAAACTTTTACAGTGATTCCGATTTCTACCTTTGCAAAGCAGAGTGGAATTAGCCCTACAGCAACGCTCAAGACGATTGCTCTTAATGATTATGCCTACGCAAATACCCTGAAAAATTTTGAGAAGGCTAAGGGGTATATAGCGATTGCTCGAGCTGGCAAACCAATTCCTTATGATCAAGGTGGACCAATACGAATTGTCTTCCCTAAGGGCAGCGTATGGGCAAAATTCCTTGATCCTTGGAACTGGTCTCTTTCTTCGATAGAGGTGAAGTAAACGAACCAAGAACTTACCGCTTTAAATCCCTTTAAAGTCGGTGCAATATTTAATAAGGGACAGGCGCTGCTGGCCGTAATTATTCTGGTCAATTTGTTGATTCTGGCTGTTTCTACCTTTGCATCTTCTGACCAAGCAAATGAAGAACGAGATGTCTTCACCTCCGCGCAGACTACGGCTTCCTCAATCATCTTCACGCAACGTGAGTCATTGGCTTATACGACGAGGTACTCACTTTGGCTAGCGGGGTTTATTAGCAAGAGGGATGTGGAAATTTCTCGGGCAATTCTTGCCCAACGGCTCAACGTCATTGATATTGAAAATCAGACCATGGGCGCTCGATTGGATCCCGAGTTTCTTGCAGCGCTTCGACTTTCTGACAAGCTATTGGCGCGATCACCCGATGGACTATTGCCAGAAAGAGATAGAGATGCAATCAAGGCAGAAGCGCAGACCTTTCTCACGGAAATTCTGGGGCAATCACGCTCTCTGGTAGTGGCTTATCAGCAAGAGCTTGATCAGCACTTGGTTGCGGTAGCTGAGAAACGACGGGCTGAGTCCTTTCGAAATCTTTCTCTCTTGAGCTCCTTAATCATTCTGACTTCAATCTTTATTGTCTGGGGAGGTTTTCGATTCCGCCGACAGATTAGGAATACTCAGGCGTACATCGATAGCGAGCTAGAAGCGTTAGAGGCTTCACGGTTAGAGCTCGTCGAAGCCAATACGACTGTGCGCACTCTTGAAGAGCTCAATGAATCGAAGAATGACTTTATTTCAACGGTGAACCACGAATTACGCACGCCCTTGACCTCGATTATTGGATATGTGGATTTACTTAAATCCGAGATTGAGCCTGGGGCTAATCCACGCGTAGATTCGATGATTGACGTTGTGGATAAGAATGCCCTCGTTTTGCTTAATCTAGTAGAAAGCATTTTGTCGCTATCCAGATTGGATTCTAAAGTGCCTCAACCTTTCTCCGAGGTAGTAAATCTGATAACGACAGTGGAAAAGGCAATTTATGTGTTAACTCCACAGACAAAGAGTGCCAACATTGAGATTAAGTTAACTTATAACCCGGATAATGATTACCTGGTCCTTGGCGACGCTAATCAGTTATCACAAGTCTTTGTTAATTTGATTTCAAATGCGGTCAAGTTCAGTCCACAAAAAAGTGAGATTTCTATTAGCTTTTCACGAATTCTCAATGAGAAGATGGAAAATCTCATCTCGGTTGATATTTCAGATCGGGGAATTGGAATACCTGAGAAGGAAATTCCAGAGCTCTTTCATAGATTTTTTAGAGCCAGCAATGCGGTCAGCAAACAGGTTATGGGTACAGGGCTTGGTCTGGCGATAGTTGCAAAAATAGTGCAAATGCATAATGGAGCAATTCTGGTTGAATCAAAAGAGGGTCAAGGTTCAACATTTAGAGTTAATCTCCCAGCCTTCATTTCACCAATAGATGAAGTGATTCTTGAAAAGCGTGCCACAGTGCTCAGACGAGCAATATGGGCAATTAGGAGCGCAGACCTTAGTGAATTAAAAGACGTGTGCCATGAAATGGGCGGCGCCTTGGGCATCTACGGATTGGATGAGCTTGGGGCTCAGGTTTTGAGGTTTTCCAGAAGTGTGGACTCGAATCGTTCAAACGATGCAAAAGTGTCAGAAAGTCGCCTCCAGTTGCTTGTCTTGCTAGAGGAAGCAGATCAACGTTTGAGTAAACAAGGGGATACTGATGCAAGATAATATTTTAGTAGTCGATGATAACGAAGATATAAGAGCCTTTGCCCGCACTAGTTTAGAAAATGAGGGATATCGCGTCATTGAGGCTGTTGATGGCGTTGATGCCCTGGAAAAATTTAATAAGGAGTCTCCATCGTTGGTAATTCTTGATATTGGAATCGGTCAGCCAGATGGTTTCGAAGTATGTCGACTCATCAGAAAAATCTCTTCTACTCCAATTATCATGCTCACGACTCGCGGTGATGAGGTTGATGAAGCAATGTGCCTGGCTGCTGGCGCAGATGACTACATTACGAAACCTGTTTCGTCACGAATATTAGGGCTACGTGTTACAAACCAATTACGTAGGCGAACCGCGCAGCAAACTGAGAAAGTTGAAGTTCTGACTGCAGGAAGCCTCATCTTGGACCTAGTGAGCCACGAATTGAGAGCCAATGGCAATCTTGTAGCACTCACGCGTACGGAATTTGAGTTTATGCGCCTCTTAATGGAGCAACCGAAGCGGGTCTTTACACGTGAACAGGTAATAGAGGCGATTGGTGGATCTGTTGATTTCTCGAGCGATCACTTGTTAGACACGCATGCTTCACGGATTAGAGTGAAAATTCAGGCAGCTGGGGGGCCCCGAGTGATTAGCGCCGTGCGAGCCGTCGGCTACCGGCTCTTTTATCCTGAATGAAGATGACCTGCGATGACTTTCAAGTTGCAGGGCAGGCTCAGTGACCTAAAGTGGGACACCTACGAGAAGTAAGGAGTTGAGAGCATGGGTGCTTGCCAGTGTGGATATTCAACTGATCCAGAGAAGAACTGCAATGGAACACATAATGTCGTAAAGGCTGTGAAGGCTGATTTGGCTGTGAAGCTAGAGGCTGCTGGTTTTCCACATGCAGCTGAGTTTGTAAGAAAAGATAAGTAAGCGTTACGGCTTGGGTGAATAGCCCATCACTTTGAATTCACCTGAGGGTGTTGCTTTGATGAGGACGCCTTCACCGGAATCGAGTGAGACTCCAGCGACTGCTTGAAAGTTCACGAAGTGGCCGACGAAGACGAGAAGTCCGCGGGTGTTGCGGTGGCTCTGGATGCGCTTTTTGATGTTGGCAGTTTGTGGGTGGTTGAGTAGATCTGATTGTTGGAAGAGTGAATCTAAGTTTTTATTGGTGCGCACTTTTCCGATGTTGAGAAGCTGCGCTGTTTCTTTGGCGCGGCACCATCTGCTGGATTCAACGCGAAGGATTTTGACTTCGCGGCGTTGTAGCCATTGACCGATTTCTCGGGCGCCTTGGCGACCTTCATCGTTTAAGTTGCGCTGGGTTGAGCAATCGTTGACGTTGAAGTTTTCGGGATCGCCAACTCCGGGGGCGAGGGCATGGCGCATGAGTAAGACATAACCTTTTGGATTTGTTCCTTGTAGCTGATCCCAGATTGCTAACTCTTTTGCATGGGTGGGTGTGGTGAAGAGGGTTGCTGTCAGGGCTGCGCTCAGGATGGCAGCGAGGGTGGTCTGCGCGCGCTTCCAGTAAGCCATAGGAAAAGGCTATAACGCACGCGTGTTGAGCGCCTTGTCAGTTTGGGGCTCTAGGCTTGCCGCATGGCTGAAATATTGGCATCTCCGGTTGTTCGTGTATTGCTTGTCTTGGCAGGGGCAGCTCTTGCCTATTACAAGGGGCGGCGCATGGTCTTGTGGGGGCTGCTGACATTTCTGATCGGGCCACTTGCCTTGGTGGTCTTGGCGTTTCGTAAGACGCTCGAACGTAAGTCCTATCCGTGGATTGATTCATATCAACAGCGGGTGGCATCCAAGGGGATTGAGAAGAAGTTTGAAGATTTAGGAACGACTGATGATTTCTTGCGTGAGATTGAGAACGATAAGAAAGATGAGAAGTAGCAGCGCGCTATGAGTCTTCGCTTTAGAAGGTCGATGAAGTTGCTGCCTGGTATGCGGCTGAACTTTAGTAAAGAGACAGTGGGCTTGTCCTTTGGTGTGCCGGGGGCGAGATACACGATTAACTCAAAGGGGCGAAAGACTTTTAGTACGGGTATTCCTGGGACTGGTTTATATAACGTTGAAACGTTAAGTAGCGGTTCGCGCTCGCGTCGTGGGTCCGAGGATGAAGGAATGTCATCGGCTGAAGTGACTTGGGAGAACACCAATCCCAATAACAGGCCACCAGCGCCGGGATTATTTGCGCGTAAGGCAGAGCGCGCGCTCAATACTTTCTTGCATGATATTTATGATGCAGAAGCCGCTGATGGCGCTGCCTCTGTCATTGAGAAGGCGGCTGCGCTGCGCGCTAAGTATGAAGAGTTGAAGTTTCCACTTGAGTTAATTGCCTTCTTGCATGGCATAACCGATGACAAATATGAGACCGAGGCTGCCGAATGGGGCGCGAGTTTGTGGCAATACCGCGAACTAGTCTTTAGCGATAAGTATGTGCGTAAGTACTTTACGGGGATTAAGCCGAGCGTCACGATTTCAACGGGTATTACAACTTCCCTTAACTACAACGAGCAGACCTTGGGCTTTATCTGGGCAGAAGTTTTGCAAGGGCAGAAGAAATTTGATGAGGCAGTTGCTGTCTTGCTCGAGATGGTGCCAGATCAGATGGTGGGGATTTCACTTGCTGATATTGAAGTCAGTAAGGGCGATTTCGATGGAGCGATTGAGACGACTGAAGATATTCAAGTATTTGATGATGCGACTGCGATGATGATGGTGCTGCGCGGTGTGGCATTTCGCGGCAAAGATATGCAAGAGGCTGCCGTTGAATGCTTTAAGCGCGTCTTAAAAGAGCAGAAGATATTGCCTGAGGCGCTGGTGCACCGCACCTTATTTGAGCGGGCTGAAAGTTATGCCTTGATGGGCAAGAAGGCGATGGCGATTAAGGATCTTGAGAAGATTCTGGTTGATGAGCCAAACTACCCAGAGGTTGAGAAGAAGCTCGCTGGGCTGAAGTAGAAAAACCCGCAGATTGCTCTGCGGGTTTTTCTTGTAACTCTTAGCTTTTGAGGCTAATCGAACAGTTCCCTGACTCCGGTCATAAATTATCACGGATGGCCACGTGAGGTCATCTAATGTTATCCACACTCCCAAAACAAATTTATTTTTGTAGTTAAAGAACTATCTAATGTGCGCGCTGCGTACGTCTGTAGCTCAACGGATAGAGCAGTTCACTGACTCCGAACCGGTTGCGGGTTCGAATCCCGCCAGGCGTGCGCAAACCTTGAGGCCCCGGGGTTTGTCGCCCGGGGCTTCTTTGGTTAAAAATCTCTGGATGTTGTCAGTTTTTGGCCATAGGCTTTTGACTATGAAAAAGAGTGTGCGGGTGTCTGCCATCCTCCTTTCTCTTTCTCTGATTCAACTTCCAGCCACGGCGGCAGTCAAAGCTGGTAGCACTTGCACAAAGCAGGGCGTGAAGGAGATCAGTGGTGGCAAGAGTTTTACCTGTATTAAAAAAGGCAAGAAGCTGGTCTGGAACAAAGGTGTGGCAGTAAAGAAGCCAGCAGCTCCTGTTGTTGCCTTGCCTCAACCTTCGGCATCACCTGTACCGCAACCTTCAGTCGAGCCAAGTCCATCGCCTGCCACTAGCAAAATTTCATTTACACCGTGGGCCAGCACTTTCGTGGCTGAAGATATGGTTGAAGCCGCTCTTGCAAAGACCAGTGAGTATCTAGGAAGTGTGAAGCCAAGTAACGCTTACAGTCTCACAATAGATCCTGCGATTACGCCATCAGATCGCGAGTGGATTACCAAGATGCTGGATTACACCAACGGAGCATTTAGCGACGTCCTACAAGGTCGAGTCAAAGTTTTTCTTGGAACAACTCATGAATGGTCAGCAAGTGCGATGCGTTCCACAGGTACCTGGGTGGGAGATCCTGGGGGACCCTTCCCTTGCAGCGATGGCAGCCGTGATGCTTATTGCGCCGGGCCAGATGTTGTTTTGATGACCTATAGCGACATCTATAAACCAAATTCAAACTACCGTTGGGATGCGGGCAGGCGGTCAACCCCGGCGCATGAAATTTTTCATAATGTGCAGTTTGCTCTAGGTGGACGTAACCAAGCGCCTGGACATCCAAGTTATGTTCCTCGTTGGCTGATGGAAGGAAGCGCCAACTATTTTGGTTTTTATATCGTCGATAAGTTAGCTCTTGATACATATCAGACAGGAAGAAGGCAGCAGGTCAATACCAATCCTGCATACCGCAACGTAGTTCCGTTGGTTCAGTACGATGACTTCAACTCTGATCCTTATGGCATTGGGCAAGCTGCGAGTGAGTATTTGATTGCCTCTATCGGGTTTGAGAACTTCCTCAATATTTGGAAGTTTACGAAATCAGAGGGCAACTTCGTTCAAGGATTCCGGAAGGCCACAGGCATCGAGTTGTCAGACTTCTATTCCAAGTTTGAGGTCGCGCGTGGGTCGATGAAGATTGGCAACGGTTAAGGAGTGTCTCTAGTCATTTAAGGGGCGCGGGCGTACCCTTTAATATGTCAAAAAATGAGAAAGAGCGCTTAGAGACTTCAATCTTGCCGCTCAAATATGTTGATGCCGTTGAAGATGTCTTCCATGCGATTCTTGCTATAGCCCTTCTGATTATCGGAATAGGCGCCTTTTACTTCAGCATCGAGCGTCTTCTTACAACTACCCCTTTCTTTCCTAACGGAATGATCCAAGGCGTTAATGACATCCTATTTATCGTAATTATTCTTGAGATCCTTCGAACTGTCATCTCACGCTTTACCGATGGCGTGTATCAGCTCGATAAGTTCTTGATTATCGGTGTGATTGCAGCTGTTCGACATATTCTGACTGTGGGCGCATCTCTTACCCTTCAAACTGGAAAGAGTGATGAAGCATTCGAACGCGCAATCTATGAAATGGGCCTTAACGCTTTGATTGTGGTGGCACTTGTCTTTGCTATCTTCTTATCGAAGAGCGCACACCGTAATAAGTAAGTTCATTTAAAGTCAGCAGGACGCCAATTGAAGGAGTGAAAACTCTTTAACTGAAAGTTTGAGGTCTAACTTGAAAGGTAAGAGTCTTTCTCTTGCTCTAATTTTGACTGTTTGTGCACTGGTACCCATTTCGCCCGCGGTGGCTAAAGTTGGGGCAAGTTGCACAAAAGTTGGGGCCAAGAAGGTCGAAGGTGGATTGAATCTCCTCTGTGTAAAGCAGGGAAAGAAATTGAAATGGGCAAAGGTAAAGTCTCAGGCACTACCTAAGCCAACTCCGACAACCAGCCCTTCTCCGGTGGCGACTACTAACGCCAGCGAAGCGCCACAGGTAGAGGCACAATCGAAGTACCCTGCAAGCCCAACTAGTTTTGAGAATCTTTGGGAAAAACGTGACGGAATTATTTATGGCACTTGGTCCAAAGTGATTTCTGAACTGAATAAAAATAAACCTAGCCTTCCGCCATTTGAAATTTACCGTGGCGCCAATACCCCGACCTACATTTCAGGGGAGAACCTCAAGAAGGCGCTCAGTGATGTTTCTCAGCTTTATGCGAACTATCAAATGCCAAAGAAAGTGATTCTTTTTTACTACTCAAGAGCTGATCTCGAATCCATGACAAAAGTCGCACAAGATGTGATGGGTTCAGAATTCCAGAAAGCATATGACGCTCACGGTGGACCGCTAGTTAAATGCAACGTTCCGGGAGATTGCGATGACGGGGATGCATATGTTGGGGCTGATGGAACCGCGTATATGGCCGTTGGTCTTTCAATCAAACCATCTCCACAAATGAAGGCTCGATACGACGTAGCGAACGCTGAAACCACGGAGTTTTATCACAGCATCCAGGGCTACTTTTACTTCTTGAACAAAAGCTCAGTTAAGAGTGTTAATGGATTAGCTTCACCCAATAAGCCACCTCATTGGCTGAGCTCAAGTTCGGAGAATATAACTTCGGAAGTTCTGGCTGCGAGGAATGATTTCGAAAGATACCGACTCTCTCAGCAGGGATATAAGAGCTGGGCGAAAAGCATTGGTCTAGAGGTAACACCTGAGTGGGTCGATAGCTATGTCGACATCAAAAACCTAAACAATATGTGGAGCAACAACCGCTTTAATGGCCCTGGAAGAAACTCTATGTTGATGGGTGGAATGATAAACAACATTCTCATCTCAATAGCAGGACCGTCAGTGATGCTGGACTTCCATAAGGAGATGAGCGCAGGTGTTACTTTTGAAGAAGTATTTGCTAGGAAATTTGGAGTGAGCTGGGTATCGGTCTCTCCACTAATTTCAAAAGTTGTCTATGACTACTTCCAAAAAACCTACTAAAACTTTTGGACTGGTATAGCCAATGAGCCTTACTCGAAATCTCCGCCGCGGCCTGTGAGGCGTTTCTTGCTCGGCCTATCTACGCGGGTCACCAGAAAGATCGTGGCGGCCGCGTAGATAGCGATTATTACTAAACCGATACGCATTAGGCGCCTAGAACTGCCCAGACTACGAGTGCAAAGATTGCAATTCCGAGTCCAACAATTGCAATTGCTGAAAGTGAGAGAAGTCCGCGAGATTCTGCAATCTTCTTTGAAAGAGCTGTTGGCTCTTCTGCGTTCTTCATATCGATGAGAAGTGCTTCTGCTTCGCGAACAGCAGCGTATTGGCTGATGATTGCAAGAATTCCGGTTGCTGCAGCGACGCCAATTGCGAGGTACTTAGCGCCATCGGTTGCGTTTTCAAATCCACCAAATGCTGCGACTGCAACTATTCCAATGAGTACGAGCGCCGGTGCTACCTGAGCCTGAATAATCTGAACGCGGAGTTCGTTCCACGCCTTAACTGTTGCTTTTGCCTTCATGGTGAGACCTTTTTCCGTGAGTAGTTATCCAAAGTGGATAGACGCAAGGTTAAGGGGTCGAGGCTTGATTCACTAGGTGAAAAAGGTGAATTTTGCCTTTACTTCACTGTGAGCGAGGTATTAAGTATCAGGCGACCCTGCACTTGGACAGTGACAATCTTCTTGCCAGGGGTGACCTTGTTGGAGCCGACCTTGCTGGTCTTGCCATTGATCTTGACGATGACTTGCATGCCGGCGACATTGTTGACGTAGACATTTACGGCGCCTTTGGCGGCAAAGGCGCTTGCCTTAGGTGTTGGAGCTGCTGTGACGGTTACGGTGAAGGTGCGAGAGATAGCTGCAAATGCAGAGGTAGCTGCTTGCGTTGCGGTAATTGTCGCAACTCCTGCAGCAACTGCAGTGATGGTTGTTCCGTTGATTCGAGCAAAGGCTGGATTACTTGATGTGTAGCTCCAGGCACCGGTTGATTGGCTTGTTGGAGTTGCAATCGTTTGTGAAGTTCCGGCAACCATTGCCTTATTTGCAATAGTTGAAATAACAGGTGCAGGCTTTACAGTGATATTAGTTTGCACAGTTGGTGATTGGCCATATTTGCCAGCAGGTTCTTGATAGGCAGAGATGATGGCAGTGCCAGCCTTAACGCCGGTGATGACGTTATCGACTATCGAAACAATTGTTGGATCAGAGGATGCGAAGATCCATTTGCCAGTTGAGTTTGATTGTGGTGTAACGGGCGCGGTGAGTTTTTCGCCAACGCCAACTGCAAGTGGGCTAAATGCGCCTAGGGTTGGGGGAGTACCGATAACGAGTACTTCAAAGGTAGTTGAGGTTGCGGTGTAGGTATCGGTGGCCGCTTGAGTCAGTGTGATAACCGCGCGTCCTGCGTTATCAAATTGCAGATTGCCATTGCTGATAGCAACGATTGTGGGCGCACTTGATGTGGCAGTCCAAGCACCAGCTGAGAGCGAAGTTGGATAGACAATTTTCAGCGCAGGGTCTCCGACTAATTTGGTGACGTTTGCGATAGGTGCAAGCGTTTGCTTGCCGAGAATTCTTACCTTGATAGCGATTGGTCCAGCAGCGCCGTAATTTCCGGAAGCTGCTTGGGTTGCCGTCAGTGTGATGGTGCCGGGCTTAGTGGCAATCAGGTTGAGTCCGTTAACAGATGCAATCGTTGGATCAGATGAGGTAAAGACCCAGGCAGCTGGTGAGTTAGACGTTGGTGCTTTAAAGGGGATGAGTTTGGTGGCGCCCGGATCTAGCTCGGTGGTGATGTCCTTAAATTCACCGACTGCAGTGGTGGGTGCAACTGCTTGAATGGTGACTTTCATTGATACTGATGCAGAGCGGAAGCCACCTGCAGGAGATTGCTTTGCAGTGATGGTGGCTGTACCTGTGCGTAGTGCGACGATGGTGAAACCTTCAAGTCCAACGATTGTTGGATCAGAGCTAGTGAGCGTCCACGCTCCGGTCGAGTTTGATCTCGGCGCTGTTAACTGCACTTTCGAGACAGAGTCGATAGATAAAGTGATATCGCTAAAGGATCCGATTGTTGGCGCCGGTGCGTTAATAGTTAGAGTCATTGTTTTGGATGCAGAAGTCCACTTTTGGGTTATTGCTTGGTTGGCGCGAATCTGAACTGTGCCGCCATCTCTGAGTGAGACGGTATTGCCAGAGATAGTTGCGATAGAGGGATCGAGGGATTCGTAGGTCCAGACGCCATCGGAAGTTGATGTTGGCGCGGTTAAGGTGATGAAGTTCTGTGACAAGTTTGCGGTGACATCGTTAAATCCACCGATGGTTGGAATACCTGGGTTAATAGTTAAGCGGCTGAAATCTGAGACGCCGTTGTAATCGGCAGTTGCTGCCTGCACATAGCGAATGACGGTTGAGCCAACTGCTAGCAGCGTGATGGTTAGCCCGTTCGCTGTGGCGATGGCTGGGTTGGTGATCTCAACGCTCCAGGCTCCGGGAGAGTTGGAAGTTGGGGGAGTCAAGGTAATTGTGCGCTTATCGATGGTGGTCACAGTTGGTTCGGGACGGCTGGAGATGATGGTCAGCGCTGCGTTGGCAGATGGGGCTGCGACCAAGGTCAGTGCGCCAAAAAGGGCCGAAGTCAGAAGAAGTACTGTTACCTTTGTTCTCATAGGGCCATTATCTTTTTTTACAACCAAAGCCCAGCGTTGCGACACCCCTTAATAGCTATGGGAATGTCTGTGAAATGAAAGGCAGGAGAGCAGGGATGCAAACATTTAAGTGGGGTTTTGTCGGAGCGGGAATGATCGCCAAGAAGGCGCTCTATCCAGCAATTAGTAAGTCCAGCGTTGGTGAAATCTATGCAGTGGCATCGCGCGATGCTGACCGCGCCATGACGATTTCGCCAAAGGGCTTGATCTATACCGATTACGACCAGATGTTTGCTGACCCAGCAGTTGATGGCGTCTATATCTCACTGCCTAACGCCTTCCACCTGCCCACTGCCATTAAGGCGATGAAGGCGGGTAAGCATGTGTTGTGTGAGAAACCACTGGGTATGAACGCCGCAGAAGTGCGCGAGGCGATTGAAGTGTCAGAGAAGATGGGCGTGCTCTTTGTTGAAGCCTCTTGGAATAGATGGCACCCACGCACTCAGCGAGTGCACGAGATTGTTCGCTCTGGAAAGTTAGGAGCTATTAAGCGAATTCGTACAGCCTTTACTTATTCTGGTTTAGATGATGCCAATATCCGCCTTGATCCAACTATCGGTGGCGGCATCTTGTATGACTTGGGGCCATATTCAACTGTGGCACCTCTGTGGTTACTTGATTTTCCCAAGGTTGAAAACTTATCTGTGCAGGCTGTCTTCCATGAAGGCGGAGTCGATGAAACGACTCGTGTGAATTACAAGCTCGGCAACACAGTCTGCGAAACCGTGGCTTCGTGCAATATTCCAGACTCCAGTTGGTTTATCGTCGAAGGCGAAAAAGGTTCAGTGCGTATGGGCGGTATGAATGCCTTTAATTCACATAATGCGCCAAGTGATCTAGAGATTGAAATAGATGGAGTTACTACCATTGAAAACTTTAGAGGGTGCGATCCGTATCAGCTGATGGCAGATGCCTTTGCTGGGCGTGCTCGTGGGGGTAGCGATTGGGTGATGCCGCTATCTGAATCACTGCGCTTTGCCGAGCTCTTTGATGCAGCTTTTGCCCAGATGAAGAAGTAGTGATTCTGCCGGTGGCTTAAAGTGGTACGATATCTTGTACCAGTCTAAGTCGACGAAAGGGTGTATCCAAGATGTCCATGACCGCCTCCGAGGCACGCGCTAAGTTCTTTCCTCTGATTGAGCAGGTTAATGATGATGCCAAGGCTGTCCTCATTACATCTAAAGCAGGCAATGCGGTACTTCTCTCTGAGTCAGAGTATGAGTCGATCATAGAAACGGCGTACCTGCTTTCAACGACAGCTAATCGCGAATGGTTGGTTGAGTCATTGCGTCAGGCAAAAAATGGAGATACCAAAGTCCTTTCACTGCCCATCACTTCAATTACCAAAGTGCGCAGGGCAGCGCCCCGTAAGAAAGTTGCAAAAGCTGCCAAAAAAGTAAAGCCATCAGTTAAGCGGCGCGTTAAATAGCCCCGCCTCGCAGAGTGCGTGTGGTTCTGGTGACACCTCGCGCCAATCAAGATATCCAATTCTGGATTCGTAGCGGCAATGAGCGCGTGATAAAGCGTATCAATGCGCTAATTGAGTCATGTCAGAAGACTCCCGAGACCGGAATTGGCCACCCCGAAAAATTGCGTTTTCACGATCAACCAACGTATTCGCGAAGAATTGACCGAGTCCATCGCTTGGTCTACCTAGTCGATGCTGACGCCATTACGATTATTTCGGCTCGCTATCACTACGAGAAGTAGGCGGGAATAAAGAGCCCTACCTTCCTGTTCTAGCAAGTGACCCCTGCAGCGAGTGCAGAAGTCTGAAGGAGAGCCAGAACATGACACAGATAACCCAAACGCCAGAGCAGGAAGCAAAGAGCGCGCTGGAACAGTATGGAATCGACCTTACCGAGCGTGCGCGTAGCGGAAAGTTAGACCCTGTCATTGGTCGCGATAATGAAGTCCGTCGCGTTATACAGGTTCTCTCACGCCGCACCAAAAATAATCCGGTGCTCATCGGCGAACCGGGAACTGGAAAGACTGCCATTGTTGAAGGTTTAGCCCTTCGTATCGCCGCAGGTGATGTACCTGCTGGCTTAAAAGATAAGCGAGTTGTTTCGATTGATTTAGGTGCCATCGTTGCGGGCGCCAAGTACCGCGGAGAATTTGAAGAGCGCCTGAAGGCCGTTCTCGATGAAATCAAGGCCGCCGAAGGTCAGGTCATTACCTTTATCGATGAGTTGCATACAGTGGTGGGCGCAGGAGCTATGCCTGGTGCGCTCGATGCTGGAAATATGTTGAAACCGTTACTTGCTCGCGGAGAACTCCACATGATTGGCGCGACCACCCTTGATGAATATCGCCAGTACATTGAAAAGGATGCAGCGCTAGAACGTCGTTTTCAGCAGGTATTAGTAGGAGAACCAAGCGTGGAAGACACCATCGCGATCTTGCGCGGGTTGCGCGAAAAATACGAAGCGCACCACAAGGTAGTTATTAGCGATAGCGCTCTAGTTGCAGCAGCTGCGCTATCAGAGCGTTACATCACCCACCGCTTCTTGCCAGATAAAGCAATCGACTTGGTTGATGAAGCTGCTTCGCGCCTTCGCATGGAGATTGATTCTTCTCCCGAAGAGATTGATCAACTACAACGTGCGGTGGATCGCTTGCGCATGGAAGAGTTTGGCCTTGCGAAGGAGAAAGATGAAGCTTCTAAGGCGCGCTTAAAGGATTTACGCTCTGAGTTAGCAGATAGCGAAGCCCAGCTTTCTGTCTTGCGCGAGAAGTGGGGACGCGAAAAAACTCAACTCGATCGCATCGGTCATCTCACCGAAGAGCTCGACAAGGTACGCGTTGAAGCGGAACGCGCACAACGTGAGGGACGCCTTGAGGATGCAGCGCGTCTGATGTATGGGCGTATTCGCGAGATTGAAAATGAATTGACGGCTGCTCGTTCAGCGATTGATTCTGCAACATCGATGGTGAAAGAAGAAGTCACTGCAGATGACATTGCAGAAGTGATCTCAGCGTGGACCAAGATTCCTGTAGGTCGTTTACTTCAAGCAGATAGCCAGAGATTGCTAGAACTTGAGAATGAACTTGCGCACAGGGTGGTGGGGCAAAGCACTGCTATCGCATCCGTTTCCGATGCGATTCGCAGGTCGCGCGCAGGTATCGCAGATCCGAATCGACCTACAGGAACCTTCCTTTTCCTAGGTCCAACCGGAGTTGGAAAGACCGAATTGGCAAAGTCACTTGCTTACTTCCTCTTTGATGATGAACGCGCCATGGTGCGTATTGATATGAGTGAATATGGTGAGAAGCATTCAGTCTCACGTTTAATTGGTGCTCCTCCCGGTTACATTGGATATGAAGAGGGTGGACAGCTCACCGAAGCTGTTCGTCGCAGACCATATTCAGTGATCTTGCTCGATGAAGTTGAAAAGGCGCATCCAGAGGTCTTTGATTTACTTTTGCAAGTCTTTGATGATGGCCGCCTAACAGATGGTCAAGGTCGAACCGTCGACTTTAGAAACGCCCTCATTATTATGACTTCAAACTTGGGGTCAACATTCTTAATCGATGGAACATTGACCCGAGAGCAGAAAGAGACGGCGGTCAATGAGGTCGTTCGTGGCCACTTTAAGCCCGAATTTCTCAACCGAATCGATGACATCGTGATATTTAATGCTCTGACTCAAGAAGAGATTGCATCCATTGCTACTCACCTCGTTGATGATGTGGCGAAACGTCTGGCAGATCGTGGGGTCACGATTTCACTGAGTGATCGTGCACGCACCTGGTTGATGGACCATGGTTTTGATGCTGCATATGGCGCTCGTCCTTTGCGTCGCCTGATTCAGAAAGCAATCGGGGATCGCATCGCCAAGATGATTCTGGGTGGGCAGATTGCAGATTATTCTGAGATTGTGATCGATGCTCTCTCTCCAGAAGATGAGAACCTTGATATCTCTGTTAAGGCGAAGAGCTAAGGGACCCATTTCTCGTAGATTTTGATTGCTGAGCCGCGTCCAAAACCGATGCTCCAGAGGAAATCAATATCTTTTCGCACCATGCGCAGACATCC
>JAIXPU010000146.1 GCA_027486075.1 Streptomycetaceae bacterium
CAAGGCTCCTATTGGGGTCTTGGCTCACTCACCTGAGTTGTTAGTCGCAGTCGTAGGCGATCAAGTGTGGAAGTCCTCAGATAAGGGACGCGCCTTCACCCTGGTCAGCTAGATTTCGGCGAGCAATTGACCGAGCTCCGTAATAACCTAAAACCATGAGACGTACCCTGACTGCCTTGATCGCACTGGCTCTTGCCGCAACACTGACTGCTCCAGCTTCTGCACATCAACCAGTCTTTCTACTTCCCACTGATACAACCCCCAACGCTGGACCGCTTCTTGTAGATGGAACTGTCTCATTTGCAATTCGTGCATCATTTACCAAATCAGGTCAGAAGCAGGCATTTCGCGCCGCCCTGAAAGAAGGCGATTCGCTAGAAATTCAGTATCTGATTGTTGATAAGAAGCCAGAGAACACTCTGAAGAACACCATGTTGCCGCAGCTTGTCGTAACTTCTCCATCAGGTAAGAAGTTGACGATGAAATTAAATGAGCGCACAAAGTTCTACGAACCTTATGGCCGCACCAACTATCTCTATCTTGCTCGCTACAGCGCACCTGCTGAAGCTGGCATCTATCAATTTGTTGCTACATCTCGCGCCCGTGCCGCAATCACTATTGCTGTTGGCGACAAAGAAATTCCGGGTGAAGTTTTGCGTGGAGCTGCGCCCGCACCAGCTGCGCCTGCACCAGCTTCCCCTGCACCAACACCTGCCGCACCTGCCGCACCAGCTGCAACTCCTACGGCGTCTCCAACACCAACAGCCGAGGTATCAACTCAGGCTGGCTACACGATGGCCAAGGTGAAAGAGAACAACTCAGCAGCTAGCTGCTGGTCAGTCATTAATGGAAACGTCTACAACCTGACACAGTGGATCAATTCGCATCCTGGCGGGCCATCTGTGATTCGTGGTTTATGTGGAGTTGATGGCACATCATCGTTTAATGGCAAACACCGCGGAGATGGCGGACCTGCCTCCATTCTTACTGGATACCTACTTGGTCCACTCGCTAAGTAATCTGCGCTAAAGTAAAAATGTGTCTTTAGACGAAGCAACAGTTATCTACGATGGCGATTGCCGCCTCTGTCAGGCAAGTATTAATTGGCTCCGTCTTAAGTTAGATATTGCAGCAGAGCCTTTTCAGCGCGCACACCTAGAACGCTTTGGTGTAACCCCCGAAGAATGTGCCAAAGAGGTAATTGTTTACACACCTAAGACCACCTACCGTGGCGCCGCAGCTGTTGCATATTTACTGCAAGCCCGCGGCAATCGCCTCGCATTCATTGTCATCACGGCATCAGGTCCGCTTGGTCGCTTCGGCTATCGCTGGGTTGCTACGCACCGCAATTCGCTCGCCATCACATTACTTACACGCATACTTGAGCGTCAGCGCTAGTTTCAAATCGAAGTAAAAGACCTATCATCACACCATGTCACTAGCGCTAATCACCGGAGCATCCCGCGGTATTGGTCGTGAAATCACTTTGGCGCTAGCTGCAGCCGGCCATCACGTCATTGCGGTATCTCGAAATCCAACGCCTGAGACCAACTCCAAGATCACCACCATCGCTTGCGATATCAGCGACATCAACGCAGTTACCAAATTACAGGCAGATGTTGCAGCGCAACATGGACCAGTGCATATTCTTGTCAATGCGGCTGGAGTATTTGGCCCCATCGCGCTGATTAAAGATTCCGACCCACATGCATGGGTTGAAACAATCATGATCGACACCATCGCTGCCTATTACACATCGCGCGCATTCTTACCAGCCATGCTAGAAAACAAGTGGGGCCGCGTTATCAATGTCAGTTCTGCTGCAGCCCTGCATCAACCAGGCAAACTCAATAGCGCCTATGCCACTGCTAAAGTTGCTCTCAATCAGTTCACGCGACATTTAGCTGCAGAAATTAGCGGTTCAGGAGTAACAGCAAACGTTATTCATCCAGGAGATGTCCGCACAGAAATGTGGGCAGATATCAAAGCAAAGGCAGATGCACTTGGCGCCGATGGCGCAGATTACAAAGCCTGGGTTGATTGGGTTGAAGAAACCGGGGGAGATGCGCCAACCAAGGCAGCAGATCTCATTCTTAAGTTAGTGAGCGATGAATCGGCCGATACAAATGGACTCTTCTGTTGGATTGAAGATCCTCTGCAAGCGCCCATCCCAAGTTGGGATAAGCCAAAAGATTCTCGCCCTTGGTTGTAACTACTTCTTTAGCGTGCGCGCACGATCAAGATTAGACGGCCACTTAATTGTGACGCCCAACTTTTCAGCGGCATAAAGCGCCCAACGAGGATTACGTAACATCGCGCGACCTAAGAAGATTGCATCTGCCTCCCCTGTAACCAGGATGTGCTCTGCTTGCTCTGGTTCAGTGATGAGGCCTACAGCTCCAGTAAGAATTCCTGCTTCTGTACGAAGAGCCGTTGCAAAGGGAACCTGGAATCCAGGCTTCACATCAATCTTGGCGTTATGAATTGCACCGCCACTAGAAGCATCAATGAGATCAACTCCCAAATCCTTTAATACTTTAGCAAGTTCTACTGAATCAATGAGGTTCCAACCGCCATCTACCCAGTCGCTACATGAGATGCGGACAAAGAGGGGAGTGCCTTCAGGAATTACCTTGCGCACGGCTATTACAACTTCACGTAAGAAACGTGTGCGATTTTCGAAGCTGCCACCATATTCATCGGTGCGATTGTTAATGAGCGGTGAATAGAACTGATGTAGCAAATAACCATGTGCTGCATGGACTTCAATGACATCAAAGCCAGCTTTGACCGCGCGCACTGCTGCATCTGCAAACGATTGAACCAGTCCCGCAATATCTTCAACCGTGAGCGCACGGGGCACTGGATAACCTTCAAATGCGCTGGCAGTGGACGAGACCGCCTGCCATCCGCCTTCTTCGGCACTTGCCATCAGATGGTCATCCCAAGGCTTCATCGTCGATGCTTTATTACCTGCGTGAGCTAACTGAATTCCCATCTTCACGCCAAAGCGATGAGCAAACTCAATCATCGGTGCAAAGGCTGCAGCATGTGCGTCATCTTCAATCGATGGACAACCAATAGAGATGCGACCTTCAGGTACGACTCCAGTTGCTTCCACCATAATCAACCCGGGACCACCGCTTGCAAATGCACCCAAGTGCACCTGATGCCACTGCCCGACTACGCCATCTTTTGCCTCATATTGGCACATCGGTGAAACCCAAGCGCGATTAGAAAATTCAACATCTCGGATCTGCAACGAATCAAATAAGTGGCTCATATAGACAGGTTACTCGCGGTAACCACACGCCCTTCACCACATCTCTATGAATTGCATTACGCAGTTACTTGGTCCACAGCGGCTTGAGAATTTCTTCTCCTGAAGTAGCAATTTGCCTAATCTTCCAACGCTTCGAATCACCAACACACTCTAAAAAATCTGGGGCCAGCGATTTCTCGAGCGCTCCCCAAGCTCGGGAAGAGTGAAAGGAGGTGATTGCCATGGTTCCAGAATTTGACTGGACAAAGGTCGTGGTGACTTTTATAAAGTCTTTCTTTGGATACTTGTCCAGAAAAAGCCGAAGTCGCCGCGATAACGGCGACTTCAGTTAGCTGAGGTCCTTAGCAAGGAACCCCTCGAGAAGTAATTCTCGAGGGGTTCTTTATATCAGCATTAATACAGAGCGAGCAATCGAAATTGTGAAAAGTTTTCATCTTTCTTAAATGTGGTTACGCAGAGTAATCTGAAGCCGTGCAGGCGAAGACCAAGAACGGCTTTCCACCAAAGACGTGCGAACGTTGTGGCCGCCCCTTTGAATGGCGCAAGAAATGGGCGCGCGATTGGGAGAATGTGAAGTACTGCTCAGAGAAATGTAAAGCAGGTAAATAACTAACCGATTGTAACGATGCCTTTGCTGACTCTTACTGGCACTGAAGGAAGACCAGACGTTGCAGGTCCCATATTGAGCGCACCATCAACTTCAAACTTTGATCCGTGCGCATCGCAGTACCAGCCATCTTCTTGCTTGATAACTGTCACGCCCTGATGTGGACACATAAGTGAGAAAGCCTTGAAGGTGGAAGTGCCGGTTCGTAATAAAGCTACAGGCCGGCCCTTCACACTTCCAATGCTTGCAGACTCTCCCACGGCGACAACCTTAGGAATATCTCTCATACGAATTGAGAGACGTCCACCAGCTGCTTTCTTCACAACGCTGGCGCCTTCAGCTGACAAAGGTGTCAGAGAAAGCGTTGCAATTCCGCAAATGCCAGCGATTAGTGAGCGACGTGAGAGATCAGCCATTTTTTACTTACCTGCAATCTTGCTATAGATAGTTACATCTGCTGTTGCAAATGCAGCGCCATCAGGAAGTGCTCCTTCAGGTAGGCCCAGGAGCGAGACTATCGCCGCCGCAATTCCAGGAGCAAGAGATAACGCAGCACCTGGGTACACAGTTGTGCGTAGCTTTGCCTTACGGTCATTTGTAACCTTCGCCTTAATGTCGCTGCCATTAGTAATTGATAGTGCAACCATGGCATCCATTCCTGCCTGTGGGATCACGGCTGAAACTGTGCCCTTGGCAAGATCAATGAGTGGGTTACGAAGGACTACCTGCTTATTGTTTGCAGTGTTGTGAAAAACGATATTGCTGCCCACATGTGCAACTCCACCCTTGGTGGCAGTTACTGGTACGTGAAAGACCATCTGTGAATTAGCTGCATCGAGTGAATCACCGATAACTCCGGCAGTTGCTCCACCCTGGACATACATAACGACGCCAGCGCCCTCCAGAAGAGATGCAAGACCAGCAACGGTCTTAATGTGAGTCATGCTCTGATTTGCCTTGGCATCGGCGCTTGCACCGGTTATACCGAGGGATGTGACTACTGCTACAGCCACAAGTGTTGCGATAGAACGTTTACGCATTTCTATAACTCCTTTTTCGTACCTGGTATTAGCAGACTATGAACTAACAAGGTAAGTGCAGCCATCAAGCCCCGCAACTTATAATTAGCA
>JAIXPU010000150.1 GCA_027486075.1 Streptomycetaceae bacterium
GCACGCCGCCAACAGTTAACCTCAGTAACTCAGATGGCCGAGCAAACTTTTATTACCGCAGCTGTTGAAAGTGATCTACCGGCTGAACTATTATCGAAGAAGTTCTATGTCACACCGGGTGCTGTCGGTAGCGAAAGGAGCCAACCGTGAAGCGCGACCTCGCCGTTGATCTCTTTAAAAGTTATAAAACAGGATTTATTAAGAAGGCAAAGAAGATTGAAGAGCGCACCCAAACCCCAGGCGACCCAACACTCATCTCAAACGTGCTCAACGATTTAATCGCCCAACGCGATTGGAACTCAGGTCTTGCCGAAGGAACTCTCTTTGCAACCTGGCCTCAAGTAGTAGGCCCTGAAATTTCAGAACACACAACACCACTTTCACTTCTAGATGGCAGGTTGCTTGTGCAATGTTCTTCCACCGCCTGGGCAACCCAACTCAATTTGGTTGGACCATCACTCCTTGAGCGGATCCGCTCCAGCGCCCCAGGGGCCCTGGTCGAATCCCTCGACTTCATCGGCCCCCAAGCTCCATCCTGGAAGCGTGGCCTACGGACCATCTCTAACGGCCGAGGCCCCCGCGATACATACGGCTGAGGAATAAATCCCACCCCTTGCCTGTTCAACCGTATGTAACTTGAGTCGCATCGACTCAACTCTTTGCGTAGAATCGACTCAGGTTACAAAGAGCCCCCAAAGGGCAGCCTCGACCCAGATCGGCTCGAGTGGAATCACAGGATAGAAGGAGTAATAAATGGCTAGAGCAGTCGGAATCGACCTCGGAACAACAAATAGCTGCGTCTCAGTACTCGAAGGTGGCGAACCAACAGTTATTGCAAATGCAGAAGGCGCTCGCACAACCCCATCGATCGTCGCGTTCGCAAAGAATGGCGAAGTTCTTGTCGGTGAAGTTGCTAAGCGTCAATCAGTGACAAACGTCGAACGAACAATCCGTTCCGTGAAGCGTCACATGGGTACTAACTGGACGATGGATATCGACGGTAAGAAGTACACCGCACAAGAAATTTCAGCACGTGTGTTACAGAAGTTAAAGCGCGATGCCGAAAGCTATCTCGGCGAAACCGTGACAGATGCAGTTATTACTGTGCCTGCATACTTTAACGATGCACAACGTCAAGCAACTAAAGAAGCTGGCGAAATTGCTGGCCTCAACGTTCTCCGCATTATCAACGAGCCAACTGCAGCAGCGCTTGCATATGGTCTTGATAAGGCTGATAAAGAACAGACAATCCTCGTCTTCGACCTCGGTGGCGGAACATTCGACGTTTCACTCCTTGAAATCGGCGACGGTGTTGTTGAAGTCAAGGCAACCAATGGTGATAACAACCTTGGTGGAGATGACTGGGATCAAGCACTTGTTGATCACCTAGTAAAGACATTCGGATCTGCAAATGGTATCGATCTCACAAAAGATAAGATGGCGATGCAGCGTATCCGCGAAGCTGCTGAAAAGGCGAAGATCGAACTCTCATCTTCACAATCAGCAACTATCAACCTTCCGTACATCACAGTTGATTCAGAGAAGAACCCTCTGTTCCTCGATGAAACAATTACTCGTGCACAGTTCCAGTCATTGACTGCAGATTTGCTCGAGCGCTGTAAGAAGCCTTTCCAAGCAGTACTTAAAGATGCTGGAATTCCAATTGCGAATATCCAATCAGTAGTTCTTGTTGGTGGATCAACTCGTATGCCAGCAGTTGTGGACTTGGTCCGCGAACTCACTGGCGGAAAAGAGCCAAATAAGGGCGTAAACCCTGATGAAGTAGTCGCTGTTGGCGCATCTCTTCAAGCAGGTGTTCTTAAGGGTGAAGTGAAGGATGTTCTTTTGCTTGACGTCACACCACTTTCACTTGGTATCGAAACCAAGGGTGGCGTAATGACAAAGCTCATCGAACGTAACACCACAATTCCTACAAAACGTTCAGAGATCTTTACTACTGCTGATGACAATCAGCCAGCTGTGCAGATCCAGGCCTACCAAGGTGAGCGTGAGATGGCTGCATATAACAAGAAGCTCGGCATGTTCGAACTTACTGGAATTGCACCAGCACCTCGTGGAGTCCCACAAGTTGAAGTGACATTCGATATCGATGCCAACGGCATCGTGCATGTATCTGCAAAAGACCTTGCAACTGGTAAAGAACAAGGTATGACAATCACTGGTGGTTCAGCTCTTTCAAAGGAAGAAATTGATCGCATGATGGCAGATGCTGAAGCACACGCTAACGAAGATAAGCAGCGTCGTGAAGAAGCTGAAATCCGTAACACCGGTGATTCACTCGTCTACCAGACAGAGAAGTTCCTCACCGATAACGCAGATAAGTTCACCGAAGGTGAAGCAGCTGATAAGAAGACTGAACTTGATGAAGCGTTAGCTGCACTCAAGACAGATCTTGGTGGAGCAAACTTCGAATCGATTAAGTCAAATACTGAAAAGGTTTCGACTATCTCACAAGCACTTGGTGCGCTGATGTATGCAAACGCATCAGCACAGGCAGAAGGTGCATCTAGTAATTCTGATGATCACGTCGAAGACGCAGAGGTAATTGACGAAGGCTCAAATTAATGTCGAACGAAACTTCTGAAGTAATTACAGAAGCTGTAGATGAAGTAGTAGAGGCTGCACCGGTTCAGGAGACTGATCCGGTTGCAGCGCTCACTGCAGATCTACAACGACTCCAAGCTGAATACGCCAACTACCGAAAGCGCGTAGAACGCGATCGAGCAGTAGCCCACGAGCTTGCTATTGGCTCAGTTCTCACTGAGTTACTGGCTACCCTCGACGATATCGATCGCGCCAGTGAACATAACGAGCTTACGGGTGGTTTTAAAGCGGTTGCAGATCAACTTGCTGCGATTACAACTCGTATCGGCCTTGAGAAGTATGGGACTGCAGGCGACGCCTTTGACCCACAGATTCACGAAGCCTTGTTACACGACACCTCAAGCGAAGTTGCAGTATCAACTGCATCAAAGATTCTGCAACCAGGTTACAAATATAAAGAACGCATCTTGCGCCCTGCGCGCGTTGCAGTGACCGAACCACAGTCTCAAGAAGAAGTAAGCGCAGAGGGCTAATTACACATGGCCGCTAAAGACCTTTATGAAAAGGACTTCTACAAAGTTCTCGGAGTTGATAAGAAAGCCAGCGCCGATGAAATTAAGAAGAAGTACCGTTCTTTAGCGCGCGATTTACACCCTGATAAGAACCAAGGGGATGCTGCCCGCGAAGAGAAATTCAAAGCTGTCTCTGAGGCATATGACATCTTGTCTGATTCCAAAAAGCGCGCTGAATATGATGAAGCTCGCTCCATGTTTGAACGCGGAGGATTCCGCGCACCAACAGGCGGTGGCAACTATCAAGGTGGAGATTTCTCAGATCTCTTTGGTGGCGGAAACCCACAAGATATCTTTGCAAACCTCTTCGGTGGTGGTGGCAGACGCGGACCACGTAAAGGCTCTGATTTACAAACTGAAGCAAACATCTCATTTAAGGAATCAGTCTTTGGCACAACACTTGATCTCAAACTCAATGTTGATGGCACCGGTTCACAGACAATCTCTGCGCGCGTACCAGCTGGCGTCAACGACGGAGCCAAGATTCGCGTTAAAGGTAAAGGTGCACCAGGTGAAGCTGGACCCGGCGATCTCTTTATCGAACTTAATGTAAAACCACACGCAGTCTTTTCACGCAAAGGTGAGAACCTACTTTTAACTCTGCCAGTTACCTTCGCAGAAGCAGCGCTCGGCGCTGATTTAAAGGTGCCAACTCTTGCAGGCGATGATGTCACTGTCCGTTTAGCTGCCGGAACACCAACAGGGCGGGTGCTGCGCGTTAAAGGCCGCGGTATTAAAAAAGGCGCAGTTACTGGAGATTTACTCATCACTATTGAAGTACAAGTACCTCGCGCGCTTGAAGGCAAGGCGCTAGATGCAATAAAGAATTTTGCGCAAGCAACTGCGCACGAAGATGTCCGCGCTGAGTTTGCAGCGAAGGCTCGCTCATGACAAAAGATTTGCCACAGGAAGATCACCCAGATGATGATGCTGGACTTTATGTAATTTCAGTTGCTGCAGAACTTTCTGGGCTACATCCACAAACGCTGCGTCAATACGACCGTTTAGGTTTAGTCTCACCTGATCGGACAGTAGGGCGCAACCGCAGATATTCACTTCGCGATATTGCATCTCTTCGCATGGTGCAACGTTTAGTGGGCGAAGGCATCAACCATGCAGGTATTAAGCGCATCATCGAACTTGAGACCGCAATGGCAAATATGGCAGTCGAAGTCGCCAAGTTACGTATTGAGGTAGATGCCCTTATTGCAGAGAACCCACCTAAGAGTTTAAAGTCTCGCAAAAAGAACGATGTAATTATTTATAAAGAAGATTAATTCTTCATAAATTGAGTTCGACCTGCCCAACGCCCTAGAGTCTGTTCAGCAGGGGACCGCAAAACTTTTTCTAAGAGCGTGGCATAGACATCTCTGAAATCTGTGGTTACAGCTAAATCGCCAGAGATGAGATTCTTCAGTGATGGTTGATCCCCATAGAATCCGCCATTTACTTTTTCGCCCACAATAAACATCGGCCCGGAAGTTCCATGGTCAGTTCCCTGTGAACCATTTCCAACAACGCGACGGCCAAACTCGCTATAAAC
>JAIXPU010000132.1 GCA_027486075.1 Streptomycetaceae bacterium
AAGGGTTTGTCTTATTTGAAGGTGTACTTGCAGAAGAATTAGGCGCAGGCTTATCAGGTTTTGCGCTCGAGCCTGAATTGGAATTTGATTGGGCAGGCGGTGTCGCTTTAGGGGTTGCCGTCGCAAATGCAGGCGCAACAGTGATTAAGAGTGAGAGCGCGAGCGCTCCAATAATCGGTGCACCTCTAAGTTTCATGCCCTCATTCTACTGGATGGGCGGGCCTTCGCTTTTTCGTTGAAGAACATAAACCAGCCATAGAGTGCGCTGACTAGTAAGTAGGGCGCAACGCTGGCAAGAGTTGCAATGAAATCTATTCCGACTCGCGATGGACGAAGACCGTCAGAGAGAATTGTGAGAAGAAGAGCGGTTGCAGCAAATGCAAGTGGTGGAGTAACTGCTGAAACATAACGAGTACCGGTGCGACCGTAGGCAACGCCGCCGTAGGTAACTAGACAGATAGCCAGCCCTGAAAGAATTCCAGCGCCATCGCGTATCCACATTTCAAGGCCAACAAGTACAAAGAGAAGGAAAGATTGCAGAACAACAACGCCCTGTTTTTTAAGGCCAGGACCTGGAATGGCAGGTTTCTTTATCGCTGTTGCCATCTACTTACTCCTCTACAACTTCGACATCGATATAACCATCATCGCCATCTAACTCTGCGTTCTGTAGCTCTCGCACGCTAGCGGGCGCTTCTGGGTATTCGATGGCGAGTTTATCTTTATCGCCAGCAACGCCCAACTTGTGGATACGGCGAGCAGGTGCAAGCACAGTCTTTTCAGCCGTTGGAACAAGATCTTCATAAGCTTTAGAAGTTGAATTAATTGCCTTACCGACTGCAACAATTTTTGTGTGTAAGAGGGTGAGATTTTTGAGGAAGGTGCCAGCAACCTTGGTGATGTCATCGGCATTTTCAGCGAGTTGATTGCGGGTAAAGATATGGCCAACTGTGCGCAGTAGCGCCATCATTGAAGTTGGAGTTGCTAGCGTGACGCCGACCTTAAATGACTTTTCTAGCAGCAGCGGATCGATACGAAGTGATTCAGCGAGAAGGGTTTCAAAGGGGAGGAAGAGAACGACAAAATCTGGCGAACCTTGTGACTTGTGGTAGCCGCGCTTTGCGAGTGCATCGACATGCTTCAGTAAATCTTTGGTGTGCGCTGCCAAGAGTTCATCGCGCATATCTTGGTCCTCGGTAGCAAAAGCTTCGAGGAAGCGATCAAAGGGAAATTTGGAGTCGATAAAGAGTTTGGAGCCACCCGGCATTGCGACTGTGACATCGGGAATGCCAGAGGAGTCAGCATCTGTAGTCGAACGTTGCGCCTGAAATTCGTGGCCTTCGCGCAAGCCCGCTTGTTCGAGGAGAAGTTGTAACTGCGCTTCACCGAACTTACCGCGCGTCTGTGAACTGGCGAGTGCGCCAGCAATCTTCTTTGTCTCATCAAAGAATGAGCTAGAGGCTTTACGCATCTCGTCGATGGTGCCGATAAGTTGAGTTTCAGATGCCACACGCTTTTCAGATGCATCTTGTGCTTGTGTGCGCATACGTTCAACGCTTGCTTTCATCTCTTCAAGTTGTGTTGCAATCTTTGTTTCATTCTCGGACTTTGTTTCAGCTGTTTTAAGGCGATCTTCAGATGCTTTAAGAAGTACGCGCACATCGTTGAGTTCTTGCGCGAGTTTTTCATTACCGCCACCTGCTGCACTGGATTTAATCTTTGAAATCCAGATACCGAGGGCGAGGCCAATAAATAGGCCACAAATCAGAGTTATTAAGGTCACGAGTGCGCTGGACATGGGGCAATCGTGGCAGGAGGCGCTGACAATCCCGCGTAGGCTGTCCTACTTATGAGCCTCTCAATTGGAATCGTCGGACTGCCGAATGTTGGAAAGTCGACCCTATTTAACGCTCTCACCAAGAACAATGTCTTAGCCGCCAACTATCCCTTCGCCACCATCGAGCCCAATGTGGGCGTCGTAGGCGTTCCGGATGAGCGTTTGGCCAAGCTCGCTGCCATCTTTGGCTCCGAGAAGATTTTGCCAGCTGCGCTCTCATTCGTTGATATTGCCGGCATCGTTCAGGGCGCATCTGAAGGTGCAGGCCTTGGAAATAAATTCCTCGCCAATATTCGCGAAACCGATGCCATCTGCCAGGTCATCCGCGTCTTCACCGATGGCGATGTAGTTCACGTTGATGGTCGCATCGATCCTTCCAGTGACATGGAAACAATCAACATGGAACTAGCGCTGGCAGATTTACAGACAATTGAGAAAGCAATTCCCCGCCTTGAAAAAGAGGCGCGCGTTGCTAAAGAGAAGGCTCCAATTCTTGAAGCGGTCAAGGAAGCTAATGAATGGCTGCAATCTGGAAAGCCGTTGTCACAATCAAAGATTGACCGCACCTTGCTCCACGAACTTCATTTGCTTACTGCAAAACCATTCCTTTATGTCTTTAACGTTGATGCCGCCGAACTTGCCGATGATGCACTTCGCGCCAAGCTATCTGCACTGGTGGCTCCAGCTGAAGCAATCTTCCTTGATGCCAAGACTGAGGCAGAGCTTGCCGAACTCTCTGATGAAGATGCGCTCGAACTTCTGCAGGCAATTGGTTTGAAAGAGCCAGGGCTTGCAACTCTTGCTCGCGTTGGCTTCGACACTCTTGGTTTACAAACTTATTTAACAGCCGGTCCAAAAGAAGCGCGCGCTTGGACGATTCATAAAGGCGATACAGCACCGATGGCTGCTGGCGTCATTCACACAGATTTCCAAAAGGGTTTCATTAAAGCTGAAATCGTTTCTTTTGCCGACTTGGTAGAAGCGGGCTCAATGGTCGATGCGAAAGCAAAGGGCAAGGTCCGTAT